>NZ_JBSRVX010000043.1:0-23360 GCF_055134745.1 Actibacterium sp. | reverse complement strand
CACCGATAAGGACGGGCGGCCGAAATCGGTGACGCGCGGGGATATATTGCTGTTCGTTACCTATAAGCCGGGCGCCGGTGCCGCAGGCGAGATTTCGTTCACCGGTGGTTATCCCTTTGCCGAGAATTCATTCGTGACGATGGAGATCGGCGACAGCAGCTATCAGCTGTTCACCGACCGGGAATGGGCCTGGCCATCATCTGCCGAGGATGACTCGAAAATTCTGGCGGCGATGAAAAAGGGCGCAACGGCGGTTCTGACCGCGGGTTCGTCACGCGGCACGATCACCAAGGACACCTTTTCACTGTTGGGGTTCACCGCAGCGATGGAAGAGGCTGAAAAACGCTGCGGCAGCTGATCGGGCTGCTGCGCAAGGGATATTTATCTGCGCCGCAGAATCCTGTAGACAGGGTGCCTTGAACAGAAAGGCGCGCCAATGTCCGCGACAAGCCCGATCACGCAGGATGTCCTGACCCTGCCCCGGAAATTGCCCCAGGGCACGAAGACCAACATCGTTGGTCTTCCACGCAATGCATTGCGCGCCGCGCTTGTCGCTGCCGGGACGCCGGAAAAACAGGCCAAGATGCGTGAAAACCAGGTCTGGCAGTGGGTGTATCACAAGGGGGTGCGCCAGTTTGATCTGATGACCAATCTGGCCAAGGATTACCGCGCCCTGCTGGAGCAGAACTTTACCATCGAAATTCCCGAAGTGGTGTCCAAGCATGTATCCAGCGATGGCACGCGCAAATATCTGGTGCGCATCGCGGGCGGTCATGAGGTGGAAACCGTCTATATCCCCGAGGAAGACCGCGGCACCCTGTGTGTTTCGTCGCAGGTGGGTTGCACGCTGACCTGTTCGTTCTGCCATACAGGCACGCAGAAACTGGTGCGCAACCTGACGGCGGGCGAGATTGTCGGTCAGATCATGCTGGCGCGCGACGATCTTGGCGAATGGCCGGAACTTGGCCGCGCGCCCAAGGATGAAGCGCGGCTTTTGTCGAATATCGTGCTGATGGGTATGGGCGAGCCACTGTATAATTTCGATGCCGTGCGCGATGCGATGAAGATCGCGATGGATGGCGAAGGCATTTCGCTGTCTCGCCGCCGTATCACCCTGTCGACCAGCGGTGTCGTGCCCGAGATTGCCCGCGCGGCAGACGAAATCGGTTGCCTGCTGGCGGTGTCCTTCCACGCCACCACGGATGAGGTGCGCGACAAGCTGGTGCCGATCAACAAGAAATGGAACATTGAAACGTTGCTGGCGGCACTGCGCGACTATCCGCGCCTGTCCAATTCGGAGCGCATCACCTTTGAATATGTGATGCTGAAGGGTGTGAATGACAGCGATGAAGATGCGCGGCGGCTGGTCAAGCTCATCGAGGGCATTCCCGCCAAGATCAACCTGATCCCGTTCAACGAATGGCCAGGCGCGCCCTATGAAAGGTCTTCGAACAACCGTATCCATGCCTTTGCCGACATCATATACAAGGCTGGATATGCGTCGCCCATCCGCACCCCCCGCGGCGAAGACATCATGGCCGCCTGCGGGCAGTTGAAGTCGGCCACCGAACGCGCCCGCAAAAGCCGTGCCGCGGTGGCGCGCGAGGCCGGAATACCGACCTCTCAGACCTGAAAGTTCGCGATAACTTCCATGGCCTCGTCTGCCGTTTCGACGAATCGAAACAGTTCGACATCCTGCGGTGAAATCGTGCCGGCCTGAACCAGCGCGTCCCAGTTTATGACGCTTTGCCAGAATTCCTTGCCGAACATGACAATCGGGATGCGTTTCATCCGGCCGCTCTGGATCAGGGTCAGGCTTTCGAACAACTCGTCCATGGTGCCAAAGCCACCGGGGAAGAACGCGAGCGCCGAAGCCCGCATGAGAAAGTGCATCTTGCGGATCGCGAAATAGTGGAAGTTGAAGCACAGATCCGGCGTGACATAGCGATTTGGTGACTGCTCGTGCGGCAGAACGATGTTCAGGCCGATTGATACCCCGCCTGCATCCACGGCCCCCCGGTTCCCGGCCTCCATGATTCCGGGGCCGCCACCGGTGACGATGACATCGCACAGGCAATCGCCCTGGCGGGACTGCACAGTGATCAGCCGCGCGAATTCGCGGGCCTCGGAATAGTATCGCGACAGATCGGCCAGGGTTTTGGTGCGGGCGGTTTCCTTGTGTTCAGGGTCGGGAATGCGTGCGCCGCCGAACAGAACGACGGTCGAGACGATGCCATATTCGGCCATGGCCATTTCGGGTTTGAGCAGTTCCAGTTGCAGGCGGATCGGGCGCAGCTCATCGCGGACCAGGAAATCGGGGTCGTCGAATGCCAGCCGATAGGATGGCGCCCGCGTCTGCGGGGTGTCGGGCACCTTGGCCAGCCTTTGGCGGTCAACTTCAAGATCGGGCAGGGGATGGGCACGTTCAGAGCGGGTCATGGCTTACCTTTTGTTGCGCGTTCTGTGCTTACGCACTATAGCGCAGGTTCAGATAAATCCATTCCCGAACCGGAGACCCAGATGCTGAACACCCAGCTTGAAGCCGCCATCGAAACAGCCTGGGAGGTTCGCGACCAGATCACCCCCGCCACAAAAGGCGAGGCCCGCGAGGCCATCGAGGCCACGCTGAACGCGCTGGACGGCGGCACCCTGCGCGTGGCCGAGCGCCAGGATGACGGGCAGTGGCATGTGAACCAATGGGCAAAAAAGGCGGTGTTGCTGGGGTTCCGCCTGAAGGACATGGAACAGCAATCCGGCGGGCCGCAGGGCGGTGGCTGGTGGGACAAGGTCGACAGCAAGTTCAAGGGCTGGGGTGACGACCAGTGGAAGGCAGCCGGTTTTCGCGCGGTGCCCAATGCGATCGTCCGCAAATCGGCCTATGTCGCGCCGGGCGTGGTGTTGATGCCATCGTTTGTGAACCTTGGCGCCCATATCGGTGAAGGGACCATGGTGGATACCTGGGCCACGGTTGGCAGTTGTGCCCAGATCGGCAAGCATGTGCATCTGTCGGGTGGTGTCGGCATCGGCGGTGTCCTGGAACCGATGCAGGCAGGCCCCACGATCATCGAAGACAACTGTTTCATCGGCGCGCGTTCCGAAGTGGTGGAAGGCGTGATCGTGCGCGAAGGGTCCGTGCTCAGCATGGGCGTATTCATCGGGCAATCGACCAAGATCGTGGATCGCGATACCGGCGAAATCATGTATGGCGAAGTGCCGGCCTATTCGGTGGTGGTTCCGGGCTCTATGCCGTCAAAAAACGGGGTGAGCCTGTATTGTGCGGTCATCGTCAAGCGGGTCAATGCACAGACACGCTCCAAGACCGGGATAAACGAGTTGTTGCGCGACTGATCTGACGCCTTTTCCGGAACACGGAACCAAAATCCATATTGCCGGGTTCTTCGGCAATATATGGAAGGCGTGCGATGGACGATCAGACTGTTCCCTTTGATCTTGCAAGGATGTTTCTGGGGCAGGATCCGCCGCTGTTCTATCTTGAAATTCTTGCGCGCACGCTGATCGTCTATCTCTACACGCTGGTGCTGATGCGCTGGATTGGCGGGCGCAGCATCGCGCAGTTGTCGATGGTCGAATTCCTGCTGGTCATCGCGCTGGGCTCTGCGGTTGGCGATCCGCTGTTCTATCCCGAGGTGCCCGTTCTGCATGCGCTGCTGGTGATCACCGTGATTGCGGTGGTCAACAAGGGGCTGGATCAGCTTATCCTGCGCAGCGAAACGATCAAGAATGCGATCGACGGCGGGCCGGTCACGGTTATCGACAGTGGGCGTATCCTGTATTCGGCAGTCACCCGGCGCGATATGGGCCCTGCCGAATTCATGGCGATGCTGCGTCTTTCGGGGATCCGCAATCTGGGCGAGGTGGAACTTGCCTATCTGGAATCGGATGGGCGCATGAGCGTCTTTCGCAGGCCTGACCCCGTTGCAGGTTTGCGCATCGTTCCCCCCCAGGAAATCGAACCGCATCGTATCATAGAAAGGGCGCACCGCTCGGATACGGTGTGTTGCAGCTTTTGCGGCGCTTGCGCGGATGTTGCGGGCGATATTTCCGCCAAACCCTGTTCGCATTGCGGCACCTGTCGCTGGACAATCGCCTCGTGGCCGGGGCAATAAAGGCACCAGTCGCAGCCGGAAGGATATCCCTTGGAAAAGCCAAAACGCGCCCAACAGGTCTTTACCCTGCTGGTTCAGGTCGGTCGCAAGACGGGCGACGGTTTGCCAGAGGGCGCGACCGGAGCCGCGTTGATGTGTTATGCCAGCGGCGTGGACGAGGCCGAAGCCGTGCGCGAAACCGTGGCCGTGCTGAAACAGGCCGATCTGGCGCCGCTGGATGTCACCGGATATGGCACGATCGACGAACGCCGCGCGCAGGAGCACGAGATTTCCCAAGAAGAAGAACAGTTGATGGAGCGCGCGCGCGCTGAAAACGCGGTGATCGTGGCGCAGTTCACCCCGTTTTTCGGTGACGAACCCCAGCCCGGATTGGACTGACAGCCGGCCCGCTGGTCGGCATCAGTCCACAGCGCCGAAATATTTTCGATACAGCCGGTCATAGGTGCCATCTTCGCGCAGCTTCAGCAGGGTGCGATTGATCGGCTCGACCAAAGGGCTGCCGGTTGGCAGGGCAAAGCCATAGCTTTCGCGCAGGAAGGTGCCGCCCACAAGTTCGCCACGCTCGCGCCCCGCATTATTGACGTAATAGGCCAGCACCGGCGCGTCGAAGACCACGGCTTCCTCGCGCCCGTCCTCGAAGGCGGCCAGCATTGTGGCCAGATCGGGATAGCCGGTAAAATCCAGCTCGCGCGCGGTCAGGAATACGGCCGAGGTTGACCCTTCGATAGTTGCGACACGCTTGCCATACAGGTCGTTTACCGAATTCACAGATCCCTGAATCGCGTTCACCGTCAGCATGGCGGTGATCTTGGCCACGAAGATCGACACGAAAAACAGGCTGGACAGAACCAGAAAGACGCCAAATATCCGGCCAAGGAAGGTGCGCGGAACGCGTTCCTCGAAGCCGCCATTCACGATCAGGTTCAGCGCCCACCAGAAGGCGGGGAACATCGCCTCTTGGGCGGGGCGGTCGAAATAGGGTTGTGACCGGCGTTCCAGCAGCCACATCAGCATGCCGCCTCCGAACAGGATCAGAAAGGCGATACCGATTGAAACCAGCAGATCGCGCGATGCCAGAACGTTCCACAGACTGATCCCGCCATCCGATTTTGACACCATGACCTGCAGTCCGCTTTCGAAAATGGCATGGCTGAAATCCATGATCTGTTCGCGCTGGGCGGTGATCGAGATATTGGCCGCGGCAAGATCGGCCTCGCCATCGCTGATCCGGCGCAGCATTTCCCTGAAGGCGTCGGTGCGGGCGACAGAGTATTCAAGGCCCAGATCTGCGGCCACGGCCTGCCACAACTCGATGCTGAAGCCGGTTTGCACGCCGTCCTTCTGCATCGAAAATGGCGGGCGTTCGACCGTGACAACCTGCACCTGCTGGGCAAAGGCAGCGGTTGAAGACAGGACGGCAGACAATAGCCAGATGATGGACAGCAAGCGGATCATGCCGGTTTTCCCGCGATTATGGCGTCAGCGGTTCAGCAGCGCCGTGCACAAAGTGACGGCTTCATAGTCGCGCAGGGCCGGAAATGCCAGATTTCTGTGAAGCGGCAATTGGCGGGCCGGCATATTGGCCAGGACGGTGGTGGCCAGAATTTCCGGCGTGTCGCGCAGATTGCCGATATAAAGGCTTTCCATCGGCGCGCCGGCCACCATCAATGCTGCATGGTTGTTCAGCAATATCTGATGATAGCGAATGGTTCGACCTGTGCGTTCAGCCGCCGCAAAACGGGTGCCGATCAGGCAATGGGCTTCGACCAGAACGGCCTCTTCGCTGAACAGGTATTCAGCTTCGGGGCCGGCGATGACCAGGCGCTGTTCAGGCGCGACAATGACATCTTGCAGCAGACCGAAATAGGGGGCCAGCAAGCGAACCGGGCGAAAGCGCCCGCGTGCCGGAACCTCGCGGCTGCCGGCCCAGATGATGGGATGGGTTGTGCCATCATGGGCCAGAACGGCGTCGCCCGCCTGCAGGCTTTCAATGGGGCGCAGACCCTGCGGCGTGGCAATCGGCGTGCCGGTTGCAAAGGTCGGGGTGACCCCGACCGGCTCCAGCTGGTCCGAAAGCGCCAGACAGCGCAACGCCGGGCCAAAGATCATTTCCCGGTCTGTCACAGCATCATGGGCAAAATCCGACCTCAGCAGGGGCAGCGGATCTGTGAATTCGCGCTGAACAAGCAGGCCGTCACTGGCGCATTCAAGTGTCAGCAGCCCCCATCCGGTTGGCAGATTCCAGGATACCGTGACGCGCAGGCTGCCTTCGGTCAGTCGGCGGCCTGTGTCCATCGTGACTTGCAGGTGTTGGCGTCCGAACCGGCGCGCGAACACCACCGATCCGTCGGCCCCCAGATGCAAAGATGTGCGGCTGGCGGTATCTGCCCGCCCATGCAGCAGGAACAGGGTCTGTTCGTCGGGATCGCCGCGGTCTATCTGGCCTTCGATATACAGGCTGCCGCGATACAGAATGTCATCCGGCGGGGCAGAGGCCGCCTGGTGTCGTGCCTGTCCAGGCCCGTCCAGCGGCCCCTGGCCCGGTGCGGTGACTGTGATCCAGGACATCAGGCGGCAAGATGCCTGCGCAGCAACAGGCGCGCCTCATAACCGCGCAACGTGCGCCGGGCGGCGGGGCTGTAGCCGCTGCCGGTATCGGGATCAAGTTCTGGAAAGATTTCGCAGATCTCTTCGATCAATTCGCGTTCAAGGCTGTCCGTTGTCTGAGGACCAGGCAGGAAGCTTTCAGTAGGCAGGCCTTCGGACATGACGATCTGGTGCCGGTCAAACAGGATGTGCACATATTCGACCATTCCACCGCTTTGAATGCGGATCGTCCGGTCATTTACCAATTCTTTGGCGGCGATCAGCACTTCGCGTTCGCCAAACAGCAGTTCGGCCAGGCTGTCGCGGATCAGAACCCGGTGCAGCGGCGACAGCAACAAGGTGCGGTGTTGGCCCAGCGCCCCGGCTAGAATTCGAACCGGCGCCAATGACCCTTCGGCGGGCACACGCCGCTGCCCGACCCAGCGGATGGGCTGCAGGCCGTTATCAAGGGTTGCAACCAGATCGCCGGGCATCAGGGTTTCGACGGCAACCTCGCCGCTGTCTGTGCGAATGCGCGTGCCGGCGACAAAGCAGGGCACGCTGTCGATGGTGACAAAGGCGGTGTCGGACAGCCCGTTGCCGCCGCCATTGCTGACGGTGTAGGTGAAATTGACGGTTTCCACATCCTGATCCGCGGCAACGGTCAGGGTTCCATTGGCGTTCAGCGTAACCTGCTGGCCGGTGGCCAGGGTTATGGTGTCGCCTGCGGCGACCGCCTGACCGTTGATATGGGTGATGGTCAGGGTGCTGTTGCCCGGGCCGGTATCATTGGCCAGAACGTCAATCGTCTGGGTCGCGCCCGGTGCCAGGGAAATGGTGTCATCAGCCGCGATTAGGGCCGATTGCACACTGTTGCCCGCGATCAGCAGGCTGGAATCATATGATGAATCGCCCACATCCGCGATGCCGACGCGGATCGAATTCAACTGGTTCGGCACGACGGACATCTTCAGCGTCATGGTGACGGTAAAGCCGTCCATTTCCGTGTTGAAGGCGTCGTTTGTATTATCGTTATAGAGGTTGATGTTATTGGTCGGGCTGACGCCGTTCACGTTGGTTTGCACCGTATTGATCGCCATCTGAACGGGTTGCCCATTCACCCAGACGCCGACCACATCGTTATAGATCGAATTGGCGAATTCCGGATATTCATCCGAGGCAAAGACGAATTGCATCGTCAGGGTGTTTCCGGTCGGAATGAAGTCCACATCCAGGATCGAGGCATCATAGGTATTGCTGCCCGCAAGGTTGTTGAAGCCGGCGTCGTTATTGACCCCTTTTGTATCGGTGGATGTGCCGGTGGACTGATTGGGTTGCCCGTTATTATTGGTGAAATCGCGCACCCGGCCGGTGGACATGATCACGCCGGTATCGCCCGGCGTCACCCCAGGCGAAACAGTGTCGCCATTGGAATAAATGCCGGCTGAAAGCTTGTCGCCGCTGTAGCTGGCATTGACCACGGTCACGCCGCTGCCGAAAATCGTATTGGCCATCTGAATGGCGCTTGCATTACTGTCGATCGGTAGCCTTGCCATGCCCTGTTCCTGCCTCGTTCGGACAGGGTGCAGCCAGACACTGGCCGCGCATCGCAGCCTTGCCAGTTCTGAACCGCTCTTTCGGACCTGATTGTTTTATCTTTTGGTCCGGAACCCTGCCTCGGGGTATTATTATTTCCGAAACTGCACCATTTCTGACAGGTTGTTAACCCATTGATTTCCGAATGCTGTTCGCAGGCCTGCAGGGTGTCGCGCCGTTGCAACATTGCAACTGCGGGGCGGCCGGTTTATCGCTGGAAAACCAATTACGGAGGCCACCTTGACTGATCCTGTCGCCCTGACCGCCGATCTTGTGCGCTGTCAATCGGTCACCCCGCAAGAGGGCGGCGCGTTGGACCTGCTGGCAAACCGCCTGGCCGCTGCCGGTTTTACCTGTGTGCGGGTGGATCGGGACGGGATCGCCAATCTGTTTGCGCGCTGGGGCAAGAAGGGCGCTGCGCGCACGTTCGGGTTTAACGGGCACACAGATGTGGTGCCGGTAGGCGATGCATCGGATTGGTCTGTCGACCCCTTCGGGGCGGAACAACGCGACGGTTATCTGTGGGGGCGCGGCGCCACCGATATGAAATCGGGTGTCGCTGCCTTTGCAGCCGCCGCCATGGATTTCGTTACCGAAACCCCGCCCGATGGCGCCGTGATACTGACGCTGACCGGCGATGAGGAGGGGGATGCCACCGACGGCACCGCCGCCCTGCTGGACTGGATGGATGCGCAGGGCGAGGCGATGGCGGTTTGCCTGGTCGGTGAGCCGACATGCCCGCAAACCATGGGCGAGATGATCAAGATCGGCCGGCGCGGATCGCTGACCGCCCGCTTTGTGGCAACAGGTGTGCAGGGGCATGTCGCCTATCCGCATCGGGCGCAGAACCCGCTGCCGGTGCTGGTGCGGTTGCTGGACCGGCTGGCCAGCCATGAACTGGACACCGGCACCGATTATTTCGATGCCTCGACGCTGGCGATCACCACGGTTGATACGGGCAATCCGGCGACGAATGTCATCCCCGCGATTTGCCGCGCCACGATCAATATCCGGTTCAACGATGCCCATAATGCTGCCAGCCTGACCGACTGGCTGCGGCAGGAGGCTGCGATTGCCACCGATGGCACCGGCGTCGAGATCAGCCTGACAACACAGGTTTCAGGTGAAAGCTTCATCACCCCGCCCGGCCCCTTGTCGGATCTGGTGGCGCAGGCGGTTCAGGCCGAAACCGGGGTTTCGCCGGTTCTGTCGACATCGGGTGGCACGTCGGATGCGCGATTTGTGCGTCACCATTGCCCGGTGGTGGAATTCGGGCTGGTCGGCAAGACGATGCATCAGGTTGACGAACATGTGGACATTGAACAGATCAAGGTGCTGAAACGTATCTATCAGCGCATTCTTGGCGATTATTTTGCGCTTTCCCAATGACGGCAAATCCTGCCCATGCTAGGCCTTGGGCATGAGCCCGATCCCATCAAAAGCCGACCTTATTGCCTGGATCGCCGATCATCCCGGTGCGACCTCGAAGCGTGATATCGCCAAGGCCTTCAACATCAAGGGTCAGGACCGCATCGACCTGAAGCGCCTGTTGAAAGAGCTGGAATCGGATGGCCATGTCGAAAAGCGGGGCAAGACCTTCCGCGACCCCGACAAGCTGCCGCCGGTATCGGTGCTGCAATTGCTGAACCCGACGCCGCAGGGCGATCTGTTCGCCAAGCCACTGGAATGGCAGGGCGATGGGCCCGAACCGAAGGTGTTGTATATCCCCCGCGCGACCGACCCGGCGCTGGGTGGCGGCGACCGGATTCTGGCCCGCCTGACCGAGGTGCGTGGCGAAGATCATCAGTATCAGGCCCGGCTGATCCGGCGCATCGGTGTGGCGCAGCACCGCGTTCTGGGCGTGTTTCGCAAGGGCGCCGAAGGTGGGCGGATTGTGCCCATCGACAAGGGACAGGACCGGGAATGGCAGGTGGCGGGCGATGCCACCCACGGCGCGCGCGATGGTGAACTGGTCGAGGCTGAACTTGTCGGCCCCAAGGCCCGCATGGGCCTGCCCCGCGCGCGCGTGATCGAGCGGTTGGGCGATCCATCCGCCCCGCGGGCGGTATCGCTGATCGCGATTCATCAGCATGGCATTCCCGATGATTTTCCCGATGATGTCATCGCGCAGGCCGATGCCGCGAAACCGGCGGTTCTGGGCACGCGCGAAGATCTGCGTGATCTGCCGCTGATTACCATCGACCCGTCGGATGCGCGCGATCATGACGATGCCGTATTCGCCCAAGCTGACGATGATGCGAAAAACGAAGGCGGTCATATCGTCTGGGTCGCCATCGCGGATGTGGCCCATTACGTCACACCCGGATCGGCGCTGGACCGAGAAGCGCGCAAACGCGGAAATTCCACCTATTTTCCGGATCGCGTCGTGCCGATGCTACCTGACCGCTTGTCGGGCGATCTGTGCAGCCTGCACGAAGGCACGACCCGTCCTTGTCTTGCCGTGCGTATGAAACTGGACGCGGCTGGCAACAAGTTGTCGCACCGCTTTACCCGCGCGCTGATGCATTCGGCGGCATCGCTGAGTTACGAAGAGGTTCAGGCCGCCATAGATGGTGCGCCGAACGACAAGACGGAACCTCTTGTGAATGACGTTATACAGCCGCTTTATGCGGCCTATGCTGCCGCCACCAAGGCACGGCATGCGCGTCAGCCGCTGGATCTGGATCTGCCGGAACGCAAAATCGAACTGTCCGAGGATGGCAAGGTAAAATCGGTGCGGTTTCGTGACCGGTTCGACGCGCACAAGCTGATCGAAGAATTCATGATCCTGGCCAATGTGGCGGCGGCAGAAGAGCTGACCCATATGCGCCGACCGTTGCTGTTTCGCGTTCATGAAGAACCCAGCCCCGAGAAACTGGACGCGCTGCGCGATGTCGCGGCGGCGTCGGGGTTCACGCTGGCCAAGGGGCAGGTTCTGAAAACCCAGCATCTGAACAGCCTGCTGGATCAGGCGATGGGCACCGAATTTTCGGAACTGATCAACCTGTCCACGCTGCGGTCGATGACGCAGGCCTATTACAACGCTGAAAACTTTGGGCATTTCGGGCTGGCGTTGCGATCCTATGCGCATTTCACATCACCGATCCGGCGCTATGCCGACCTGATCGTGCATCGGGCGCTGATCACCGCGCATGGCTGGGGCAAGGATGGGCTGTCACCCGAGGATATCGACGGGCTGGAAGAAACTGCCGTGCATATTTCCGAAACGGAACGCCGTTCAATGGCGGCCGAGCGTGATACAACCGATCGCTATCTTGCCGCCTATTTGTCAGAGCGTGTCGGCAACGAATTTACCGGGCGCATTTCCGGGATCGCGCGGTTCGGGGTGTTCGTGAAGCTGGACGAAACCGGGGCCGACGGGTTGGTGCCCATTCGTGAACTGGGCAATGAATATTTCCATCATGATCGCGAGGCCAACACCCTGATGGGGTCCGATACCGGTCTGACCATCGGTATCGGCCAGCGCGTGACCGTCCGTCTGGCCGAGGCGGTGCCGGTAACGGGCGGGCTGTTGCTGGACCTTCTGGAAATCGACGACAAGGCCCTGCCGCGTGGCCCGGCAAAGGCGCGTGGCAAGCCCGGCGGACGTAAATCGGGACCGGCGCGCGCCAAGGCCGCCAAGATCAAGCGCAAGGTCAGCCGCAGCCGGCGTTGATCCGCGCGGCCTTGTTTTGCACGCTTTGCCCAGCGGCCGCTTCGCGCTATGCTGCGGCCAAATAAAAAATCGGGCAATCGAGGCAAATCACATGAAACTGGCACGATTCACAGGCATTCTTGCAACCACGATCACCCTGATGTCCGGCTGTGCGCTGGCGCAGATCACCGCGTCGCCCATTCCCGAACTCAGGCCGGCCGTATCGGGGGACAGTCGCGTGATTCAGGCATCTGTGCCCAATACCGGGTTTGATCGCTGGATAGACGGGTTTCGTCAGCGGGCGCTGTCACAGGGCATTTCCGCCGGGGTTTTTGATGCCGCCTTCCGGGGTGTCAGCTATAACCGCGGGGTGATCGAGAAGGATCGCAACCAGTCTGAATATACCAAGCAGATATGGGATTATCTGGACAGCGCGGCATCGCCCACCCGTGTGGAAAACGGGCGGGCCGCCCTGCAAAAACATGCGCGCACCCTTAGTGCGATCGAGGCACGCTATGGCGTGGACAAGGAGATCGTCGCGGCGATCTGGGGCCTGGAAAGCGCCTATGGCGAGCGGCGCGGCGATATCCATGTGATCGAGGCGCTGGCGACGCTGGCCTATGACGGACGTCGTGGCAAGTTTTTCGAGGCGCAACTGATTGACGCGCTGAAGATCGTGCAATCGGGTGACGTGCCGCCGGGGCGAATGACGGGCAGCTGGGCCGGGGCAATGGGCCATACGCAGTTCATTCCGTCCAGCTTTATGGCCTATGCCGTTGATTTCACGGGCGATGGGCGGCGTGACATCTGGGCCGATGATCCGACCGACGCGCTGGCATCGACCGCCGCATATCTGGCGCGGTTCGGCTGGGTGAAAGGTCAACCCTGGGGGGTCGAGGTGGTGCTGCCACGCGGCTTCAATTACGGATTGGCCAGTCGCAAGATACTCAAGTCTCCTGCTGACTGGGCGGCGCTGGGGGTGCGTGGCATTGATGGGCGGCCGGTGCCGAATTATGGGGCAGGGTCGATCCTGCTGCCCGCCGGGGCGCAGGGCGTGGCGTTCATGATCTTCAAGAATTTCAGCGTGATCGAACGCTATAATGTTGCGGATGCCTATGTGATCGGCGTTGGCCATCTGGCCGACAGATTGCGGGGCGGCGGCGAATTCAAGGCCAGTTGGCCGCGCGGATACAAGCCGCTTTCGTTTGATGAACGTATGGAAATGCAGCAGCGCCTGACGCGGCTTGGGTATCTGGACGACAAGGTCGACGGTATCGTCGGTCCCAATACGATCGACGCGATCCGCGCCTTTCAGGTGGCGCGCGGCGCCGCCCCGGATGGATATCCGTCGCAAGAATTGCTGAGGTTGTTGAAGGCGCAATAGAACAGGCCGGGCGTTCGGGGCTGGCCTGCCTCCGGCGGGGGTATTTGGCCAAGGATAATCAGGCGGCCGGTCCGATCATGGGGCCCAGTTCGGACACGACGCTGGTATATACATCGCGCTTGAACGGCACGATATTGGCCACCAGCTGATCCGGCGCGATCCAGGCCCATTGGGAAAATTCGGGATGCGGGGTGTCGATATTCACCTGATCGTCGCGGCCCAGAAAGCGCATCAGGAACCAAAGCTGTTTCTGGCCGCGATACCGGCCTTTCCACAATTTTCCCAGCAGGTCCGGGGGAAGGTCGTATGTTACCCAATCGCCGGTATGGCCAATGATTTCGACCAGATCGGCGGTAATGCCGGTTTCTTCCCATAGTTCGCGCAGGGCGGCGGTTCGGGGGTCTTCGCCGTCGTCGATGCCGCCCTGGGGCATTTGCCAGGCGGCCAGATCGGAATCGCGGCGCTGGCCAACGAAGACCTTGCCCTGAGCATTGGTCAGCATGACGCCAACGCAGGGACGATACGGAAGGGCGGCAATCTGGTCGGGTGTCATGGGGCTTCGGGCCGGGATACCCCGGCCCGCCTTTGTATCAGTTTTTCAGTGCTGTCAGACCCTTGAGGATATCGATCGCATAGGCGAGCTGATAATCCTCCTGGCGCAGTTTGGCGGCGTCTTCGGCCAGGCGTTGTTCTTCCTGCGCACGCTTGCGTTCATCTTCGGTCATCGAATCGTTGTTCAGGCTGCCGCGCAGGTCGGCCTCGGAGCGCAGTCGCGATGCCGCGGATGCGGGGGTTTCGGCTTCGGCAGAGGCGGGCGCGCGGGGCGGTTGTTGCACCACGATTTCGGGCGAAACGCCGAGCGCCTGAATGGATCGGCCCGAGGGGGTGTAATAACGCGCCGTTGTCAGGCGCATCGCGCCATCGTCTTTCAGGGGCATGATGGTCTGCACCGACCCTTTGCCAAAGCTTTTGGTGCCCACAACGATGGCGCGGCGATGATCCTGCAGCGCGCCGGCGACGATTTCCGATGCCGAGGCCGAGCCGCCATTGATCAGAACCACCATCGGCTTGCCATCGATCAGGTCGCCGGGTGTTGCGTTATAGCGTTCGCTGTCGGCCGGGTTTCGGCCCCGGGTCGAAACGATTTCGCCCGCGTTCAGGAAGGCATCCGATACCGCGATTGCCTGTGTCAGCAGGCCACCCGGGTTGTTGCGCAGATCAAGGACGACGCCGTTGACCTTGTCCAGCCCACCCAGTTTTTCGATCGAGGTCTTTAGCTGTTCCTCAAGGTTGGGATAGGTCTGATCGTTGAAGGTGGTCACGCGCAAGACGACGGTGCTGCCTTCGGTGCGCGACCGCACGGCGGTGAGTTTGATGGTGTCGCGGGTCATGGTCACATCGAACGGGTCGGGCGTGTCGACCCGCACGACCGTTACCACGATTTCAGACCCGACAGGGCCGCGCATCAGTTCAACGGCCTGATCCAGGGTCAGGCCCAGAATGCTTTCGCCGTTGACATGGGTAATGAAATCGCCTGACTGGATACCGGCCTCGGCAGCGGGCGTTCCGTCAATGGGAGAGACGACCTTGACGAAGCCGTCTTCCTGCGTGACCTCGATCCCGAGACCGCCAAATTCGCCACGGGTCTGCAGGCGCATGTCGCTATAGGCATTGGGCGGCAGATAGCTGGAATGCGGATCAAGCGAGGTCAGCATGCCGTTGATGGCGGCCTCGATCAGGGCTGCGCTGTCGACCTCTTCGACATATTGGGCGCGGATGCGTTCGAAAATATCGCCGAACAGATCCAGCTGTTCATAGACCGAACTTTGCTTGTCGGCCTGTTGCGCAATCAGCGGTCCGGCGATCTGCGTGGTCAGTACGGCCCCGGCCAGCGTTCCACCCAGTGCGGCCATCACGAATTTCTTCATGGATATTATTCCTTTTTCACACCGAACCACGTTTCGGGGTTCACCGGGGCATTGCCCTGTCTGATTTCCATATAAAGCGTTTCCGGACGCTCTGCACCACTGCCTTGTGCTGTGTCGGCCAGAAAAGTCCCGAGTTTTGGATCCATTCCGCCCATCAGGCCCACCGGGGCGCCTTCGGGCAATACCTCGCCATCATTGCCATAGACCTGCGCCAGACCAGCTAGCACCAGAAGCGTTCCGGGTTGAAGCTCCAATATGATCACATTTCCGTAGTCGAGCAGCGGACCGCGATAGCGGATCGTTCCGGGCGCAGGCGTGGTGACAAGCGCCAGGGGGCGGGTGGCGATCAGCCAGCCGGGCCGTTTGATGCCTGCGGCATCGGCGGTGTTGAAGCCGCGCAGCAATGTGCCCTGCACCGGCAGGGGCAGATTGCCCTTGCGCGTTTCGATGCCGGCAATGGCGCCGGTGCTGACGGGGGCGGCCGTCAGCGCCGAAGCAAAGCCTTCAAGCGTGTCTGTGCTTTGCAGGATCTTGCGCAGCGCATCGGGATCAGAGGAAAATCGACCGGGCAACTGGGTGCGGTCGGAAATGGCCTGCGACAGGGCTGTGCGCGCCGACTGAACCCCCGCCAGCCCTTCGGCCAGGGTGTCTTCGGCGCTTTCCTGCAGGGCGCGCAGCAGGGCGACCTCGGACAGGTTGGCGCGCAATTCTTCGGCGCGTGCCTGGATGGCTGGGGCGACCTCGCCCAGCATCATGCCGGCGCGCGCCGTGCCCACCGGCCCCGAAGGGTGCAACAGCAGCAGGGTTTCGGGCGCGCGCTGCATGGTTTCCAGAACGCCCAGAAGACGGGCGACCTCTTCCTGGCGGGATTCCAGATCAAGGCGGATGGCGCGTTCGCGTATCGCGGCGCGGCGCAGGCCTTCGCGCAGCGCGGCAAGGCCTTCTTCATAGGCCCGTATGGTGGTGGTCAGGGCCTCGACCCTGTCGCCCGCGCTGTCGGCCTCTTTGAGGTCCAGTGCGGCCTGATCCAGCATCATGGCCGCACGGCGCGCCGCAAGGGCGGGTGCGTTGTCCGATTGCGCCTGCGCGGCAGGTGAGGCCGTCAGCAGACACAGCAACAGGACGGCGCGCAGGCGGTTCATCGCTGGATCAGACTTTGCCCGGTCATTTCCGCCGGTTTTTCCAGGCCCATCAGTTCCAGCAGGGTGGGGGCGAGATCAGACAGGCGGCCATCGCGCAGGGTCACGCCCTGCGGGCCACCGATCAGCGCCACCGGCACCAGATTGGTGGTGTGGGCGGTGTGTGGCCCGCCGGTGACAGGGTCGATCATGGTTTCGCAATTGCCGTGATCGGCGGTGACGATCATCGCGCCGCCGGCCGCCTGAAGCGCGGGCAGTACACGGGCAAGGCCCTGATCGACAGCCTCGCAGGCCTTGATGGCGGCGTTCAGATCGCCGGTATGGCCAACCATGTCGGGGTTGGCATAGTTGACGACGATCAGGTCATAGCCATGCTCGATCGCGGCGACGAAACGGTCTGTCACCTCGACCGAGGACATTTCGGGTTGCAGGTCATAGGTCGCTACCTTTGGCGACAGGGGCATGAACCGGTCTTCGCCGGTTTGGGGTATTTCAACACCGCCATTCAGGAAGAATGTGACATGGGGATATTTTTCGGTTTCGGCCAGCCGGAACTGGTGCAGCCCATGTTTTGCGACCCATTCCCCCAGGGTGTTGACGATCTTCTGCTTGGGATAGGCGGTGGTCATATAGGCGTTATGGCTGTCGGAATAATCGACCATGCCCAACAGGGCGGCCAGTTGCGGCCGGAGGCCGGTGTCGAAGGCGTTGAAGCCCAGTTCGCCTATGGCGCGCAAGATCTCGCGGGCGCGGTCGGCGCGGAAGTTCAGGCAAAAGAAGCCGTCACCGTCTTGCAGGCCGGCATAGCGGCCGATCACGGTGGGGGCGATGAATTCGTCTGTTTCGTCACGGGCATAGCCCTGGCGGATCGCGGTGAGCGCATCGGGCGCCGCGCCGCCCTGGGCGTGTATCATGGCGCCATAGGCCCTGCTGACCCTGTCCCAGCGGTTGTCGCGGTCCATCGCGAAATAGCGGCCGATCACGGTGGCGATGATCGCGCCTTGGGGCAGATCGGCCAGAAAAGGCGATACATAGCTTTCGGCGGATTTGGGCGCGACATCACGCCCGTCTGTGATGGCGTGAATGGCAACGGGCACGCCCGCGTCGGTTATGGCGCGGGCCGCGGCCAGAAGATGCGTGATATGGCCGTGCACGCCGCCATCGGACACCACACCCATGAGATGGGCGGTGCCGCCACTGGCCTGCAGGCGGGCGATAAAATCCAGAAGGGCCGGATTGCCGAAGAACGATCTGTCTTCGATCGCCAAGTCGATCTGCCCCAGATCCATCGCGACGACGCGGCCGGCGCCGATATTCATATGCCCGACCTCGGAATTGCCCATCTGCCCCGAGGGCAGCCCGACATCGGGGCCGTGGGTGATGAGCGTGGCACTGGGGCAGGTGGCCATGATCCGGTCGAAGGTCGGGGTATCGGCCAGGGCGGGGGCGTTGGCGGTTGTGTCCTCGCGCTGGCCCCAGCCATCGAGAATGCACAGAACAACGGGTTTCGGCGTAGTCATCGGGGTGCCTTTTGATTGGTTGGACCTGTTCTAGGATGCGTCCGGGCGAAGAACAACCATTGCGAACATATCGAGCATAAAAAGGCGCCCGTTCCTGGCGCCGCCTTCGGCGAGGGTATTTGAACCAAGAATAAACAAGGAGATATCAGGCCCGGTGATAGGGGCTGCCGGCGAGGATCGAGGCGGCGCGATAGAGCTGTTCGGCCAGCATCACGCGCGCCAGCATATGCGGCCAGACCATCTTGCCGAATGACAGCGCCATGTCGGCGCGGGCGCGCAGGGCGGGGTCGAGGCCATCGGCGCCGCCAATGACAAAGGCGGCATCCTGGCGGCCCTGATCGCGCCAGCCCGCCAGAAGATCGGCGAAATCGGGAGAGGAGAGCAGGGTGCCGCGTTCGTCGAGCACGCAGACCACTGCGGCCGATGGCAGGGAGCGTTCAAGAAGAGCGGCCTCGGCGGCCATGCCCCCGCCTTTGCGGTCTTCGACCTCGTGCAGGGTGGCCGGGCCCAGACCCAGCGTGCGCCCGGCCTTGTCGAAACGGCCGATGTAATCCTGGATCAGGTCGCGTTCGGGCCCGGCGCGCAGGCGCCCGACCGCATTGATATGCAGCCGCATTCAGGCCTGGGCGGTTGAACTGCCCGCCGGCATGGGCATCCACATTTTTTCAAGCTGATAGAATTCGCGCACTTCGGGGCGGAAGACATGGACGATCACGTCGCCGGTGTCGATCAGCACCCAGTCGCCCTGGCCCTTGCCTTCGACCTTGGCGATGCGGCCGAAATCCTGTTTCAGCCGTTCGGTCAGCTTGTCGGCAATCGAAGCGACCTGACGGGTTGATCGGCCCGAACAGATGACCATGAAGTCGCCGATCGCGGTTTTGCCGCGCAGGTCTATTGTGACGATGTCTTCGGCTTTGTCAGCGTCGAGCAGGGCAAGGATGTGATCGAGCAATTCTTCGCTGGATACATCGGTGGGGTGCTGCGTCATCGGCAGGACCATTGCGGCTGTGCGATGCACCGCATCTGCATGTTGGGACAGGACATTGTCCTCCTTGTCTGTGCGCCGCCAAAGCCCCGGCGCTGGGATTATATTCAAAATAGCATCGGGCTGTTGGAATCTCAACCAGTGGTGTTGGTAATATTGGCGCGGGGCGCGGGATCATGCCGGTGAAACTGGCGGGCGGGGCGCGTCATCGAGCAGGCGGACCTCTTGCTGGGGGAAGGGAATCGATATGCCGTTCTGCTGGAACGCATCCCAAAGGGCAAGGTAGACATCGCCGCGCACATTGGTCAGCCCGGCGGTCGGGTCGGTGATCCAGAACCGCAAGATGTAATCCACGGAGCTGTCGCCGAATCCGACGATATGGCAAACCGGCGCGCGATGGCTGACGACCCGTCTAACGCTTGCCGCCGCCGCGATCGCGATGTCGCGCACCTTGTGCGGATCGTCGCCATAGGCTGTGCCGAAAAAGATATCGAGCCGCACGAAATCGTTGGAATGCGACCAGTTCACCACCTGGCTGGTTATCAGGTCTTCGTTGGGGATCAGGTATTCCTTGCCGTCGCGGGTGACGACAGACACATAGCGTGCGCCCAGCGAATTTATCCAGCCGAAGGTGTCGCCCAGGCTGATCACGTCGCCGGGTTTGATGGATTTGTCCAGCAGGATGATCACCCCCGAGACCAGGTTCGACACGACCTTTTGCAGGCCAAAGCCAAGGCCGACGCCGATGGCACCCGACAGAACCGCCAGCCCCGTCAGATCGAATCCCACCGCCTTTAGTCCGATGAAGAAGGCCGCGCCATAAAGGACGACCTGCATGACCTTGACGGCCAGCACCCGCATGGAGGGTGATATTTCATCATTCTTCTGGATCTGGGCAGAGGTCGTCTGCGAGACCAGCCGCGCCAGTGTAAACAGCACTCCCGTGACCACCAGCGCCTTCAGGATCGCCAGAAGGGTCAGGCGGAAATCGCCGAATTCGATGGCCAGGCTGTCCAGAAAGCCGGTGACCTCGGCCATGATGCCCAGATAATAGAAAGTGACGTATATCCACAGCCCCCATGTCACCATCCGGCGCAGGAAGGTATTTCGGACCAGTCGCGCGGCCAGCCCCACGAACAGCCATGCCGTGGCCAGCGATGCGGCAAGCTGAACGAAATAGCTGCGCCAGGGATAGGTGAATTCGTGGATGATCCACACTGTCAGCCAGGCCAGAATAACGAACAGGATCAGGCGTGTCCGGTTTTGCAGGATCACCAATATGCGCAATCGCCATTTGGGCCAGCCTTCCAGCGAACGCATCTTTTCGCGCAGCCGCGGCACCAGTATCCAGGCCAGTATCTGGGCGAATGCGGCCAAACCGGCGATCATCGCGATCTGATACAAGCGCCATCCGGGCACGGTCAGGCTGAGCGCGAAGGTGCGCGCCTGTTCCAAAAGCCCGATGATCTGATCCATTCGCGGTTCTCCGGCATGGTGCGGCTTTCAGCATTGCACGACACCCGTGCGCGCCACAAGCGCGCGCCCTTGCAGCAAGGCCACGGAAAGAGTATCTGAACCCCCATGAAACGGGTTTTTGACATGGATGATCGCGCGCGCCTGCCCTGGCGGTTCTTCGGGGCGACGCTGTCGGTGCTTGCGCGACTATAACGGTGCTGGCTGCGCCGTTGTAAGTTCCAATTCAAACCATCGCGAAAGAAGCTTCCATGACTTCCCCCAAGACATTGTATGATAAAATCTGGGATGCCCATCTGGCCCATGAGGCCGAGGATGGCACCTGTCTGCTGTATATCGACCGGCATCTGGTGCATGAGGTTACCAGCCCCCAGGCCTTTGAAGGTTTGCGCATGACCGGGCGCGCAGTGCGCGCGCCGGACAAGACCATTGCCGTGCCCGATCACAACGTGCCGACCACGCCGGACCGGGTGAATGGGATCACCAACCCCGAATCCCGCATTCAGGTAGAGGCGCTGGACAAGAATGCCAGGGATTTCGGCATACACTATTACCCCGTGTCCGATGTGCGTCAGGGCATCGTGCATATCGTCGGCCCCGAACAGGGTTGGACCCTGCCGGGCATGACCGTTGTCTGCGGTGACAGCCATACCGCCACGCATGGTGCGTTTGGCGCGCTGGCCCATGGTATCGGCACATCCGAGGTGGAACATGTGCTGGCCACGCAGACGCTGATTCAGAAGAAATCAAAGAATATGAAGGTGGAAATCACCGGCCACCTGCGCCCGGGCGTCACTGCCAAGGATATCACCCTGTCGGTGATCGGCGCGACCGGCACCGCAGGCGGCACCGGTTACGTGATCGAATATTGCGGTTCCGCGATCCGCGATCTGTCGATGGAAGGCCGCATGACCGTATGCAACATGGCGATCGAGGGCGGCGCGCGCGCCGGTCTGATTGCGCCGGATGAAAAGACCTTTGAATATGTCAAAGGCCGCCCGCATGCCCCCAAGGGCGCGCAATGGGAGGCCGCGCTGGCCTGGTGGAAGACGCTTTATTCCGACGATGGCGCGCATTTCGACAAGGTGCTGACGATCAAGGGCGAAGACATCGCCCCGGTCGTGACCTGGGGCACCAGCCCCGAGGATGTGCTGCCGATCAGCAGCGTCGTGCCCGCGCCAGAGGATTTCAAGGGCGGCAAGATCGAGGCCGTGAAGCGCGCGCTTGACTATATGGGTCTGACCCCGGGCCAGAAGCTGTCTGATATCAAGATCGACACCGTGTTCATCGGGTCCTGCACCAATGGCCGGATCGAAGATCTGCGCGCCGCTGCGGCTATCCTGAAAGGCAAGAAGGTCAAGGACGGGATGCGCGCCATGGTCGTGCCCGGATCGGGCCTGGTCCGGGCGCAGGCCGAAGAAGAGGGGCTGGCACAGATCTTCATTGATGCCGGATTTGAATGGCGCATGGCCGGTTGTTCCATGTGTCTGGCCATGAACCCTGATCAGCTGTCGCCGGGTGAACGCTGCGCGGCCACGTCCAACCGCAATTTCGAGGGCCGTCAGGGCCGGGGCGGACGCACCCATCTGATGTCGCCCGCGATGGCGGCGGCGGCGGCTGTGACCGGTCATCTGACCGATGTGCGCGAGATGATGTAAAACCGGGCCGGGATATGGAATGCCGCCTGCCAGGGCTGAAAAGGCCAGACAGTCCCGCGCGCCGCCAGATAAAGGACATGATGTCTTATGGATAAATTTGTTAAGCTGACCGGCATTGCCGCGCCGATGCCCCTGATCAATATCGACACCGATATGATCATCCCCAAACAGTTCCTGAAAACGATCAAGCGCACCGGGCTTGGCGTGAACCTGTTCGACGAAATGCGTTATGACGGCGAAGGCAAGGAAATTCCCGATTTCGTTCTGAACAAGCCGCAATACCGCGATGCGGAAATTCTGGTGGCGGGTGACAATTTCGGTTGCGGGTCTTCGCGCGAACATGCGCCCTGGGCCTTGCTGGATTTCGGCATTCGCTGCGTGATCGCGCCCAGCTTTGCCGATATCTTTTTCAACAACTGCTTCAAGAACGGCATTCTGCCGATCGCGTTGCCACAGGAAACGGTCGATATGCTGATGAAGGATGCCGAGAAAGGCGCCAATGCCCGCATGACTGTCGATCTGGAGGCGCAGACCATCAGCACTTCGGATGGGCAGGTCGTTTCTTTCGATATCGACCCGTTCCGGAAGCATTGTCTGCTGAACGGGTTGGACGATATCGGCCTGACGCTTGAAAAAGCCGCCGCGATTGACAGCTTCGAGGCGCAGGCAAAGAGTCAGCGCCCTTGGGTCTGATCACCCACCGATACACAACATATAGGGCCGTCCGATTGGGCGGCCCTTTTTTGATGCCAAAATGATGCAAAGTGGCGACAGTTTCTCCACGAAAAAGTCGGAATGAATTCGTTATTCTTAACAGTGTGTTGCTGAGTGAAGCGAAAGTTGGCAAAAATTGGGCAAGATTAAGGCAGACCGCCACAATGTGCGGACAGCAATTGGACCATGGGTTCGGCAGAGTACCGGACCCGGCCAACATGAGGGGCGGGAGCAGTGATCGCTCATCTGACAGGCGCCTTGGCGCGCGCGATTCTTGTGGTGTTGCTGATCGCAACGCCATCCTTGCTGCTGCCGTCGGTTTCCGCGGATGCGGCCCAGTTTGTGGCGCTGGCGGCCATTCTGGCGGCCGCGCTGACCTTGTTCGAATATTCATCCACCTACCCCGGGCTGATCGAATTTCGTGACGCGCCGCCATTCAACCGTATCCGGTTTTCCGCGATGTTCGTCGCGGTCTTCCTGATGTCGATCATGTATCAGTCAGAGCTGAGCAATAACGCGATCGTGCATTTCGTGCGTGCGGTGGGCGATCTTCTGGGCATGGTGATGGATTTTCCCTATTCGCCGGTGCGGCTGT
>NZ_JBSRVX010000042.1:0-17080 GCF_055134745.1 Actibacterium sp. | reverse complement strand
CGCGGCTGCTGCGCGATCAGGGCGGGCTGCCGGCACAGGGCAATGATCGCAACGCCTGGGCAAATGGCGAACGCTTCGGCTTTGAGAATCCCGATTTCGGCGGCTGACAGGGCGCTGGGGCGGGGGCCTCGTCGCCCGATCATATATTCATTGCGCCCCCTTCGCGCTTGGTTGACCCTTACCCGCGCCGGGGGTAAACCGAATTGGCAAATGATACGCGCTGCGGCGCGGAAAGCGGAGACGCCCCATGGATGGATTGCTGAGAGAGTATCTGCCGATTGTAATCTTTCTTGGTCTTGCCGTCGGTCTGGGTCTGGTTCTGATCCTGGCGGCGGTGGTCGTGGCGGTGCGCAATCCCGATCCGGAAAAGCTTTCGGCCTATGAATGCGGGTTCAACGCTTTTGACGATGCGCGGATGAAGTTCGACGTGCGGTTTTATCTGGTGTCGATCCTGTTCATCATCTTCGATCTGGAGATTGCGTTCCTGTTTCCCTGGGCGGTGGCCTTCGGCAATATGAGCGATATCGGCTTTTGGTCGATGATGGTGTTTCTGGGCGTGCTGACCGTCGGCTTTGCCTATGAATGGAAGAAGGGGGCCCTGGAATGGGAGTGAGCGTTTCCGCCAATACCGCCGGGGTCGATCTGGACCATTCGGCCAAGGCCCTGAATGCGGAACTGCAGGACAAGGGGTTCCTGCTGACCAGCACCGAGGATATCATCAACTGGGCGCGCACCGGCAGCTTGCACTGGATGACATTCGGGCTTGCCTGCTGCGCGGTCGAGATGATGCATACCTCGATGCCGCGCTATGATGCCGAACGGTTCGGCATCGCGCCGCGCGCATCCCCGCGCCAGTCCGACGTGATGATCGTGGCCGGCACCCTGACCAACAAGATGGCGCCGGCGCTGCGCAAGGTCTATGACCAAATGCCCGAGCCGCGCTATGTGATCTCGATGGGATCGTGTGCCAATGGCGGCGGCTATTACCATTACAGCTATTCGGTGGTGCGCGGCTGCGACCGGATCGTGCCGGTCGATATCTATGTGCCCGGCTGCCCGCCGACCGCCGAGGCGCTGTTATATGGCATCCTGCAACTGCAACGCAAAATCCGCCGTACCGGCACGATCGAGAGGTAAGCGATGAGCGAGGCGTTGAACGAACTTGGCGCGCATATCGCCCTGAAACGCGGCAATGATGTGCTGTCATACGAGGTGGCGCATGACGAATTGACGTTGATCGTTACACTGTCATCGCTGGTCGCGCTGGTCGAGTTTCTCAAGGCGGATGGCACCTGCCGGTTCTCGACGCTGGTCGATATCACCGCGGTGGATTACCCGGCCCGCCCGGCCAGGTTCGACGTGGTCTATCATTTTCTGTCGATGTATCAGAACCAGCGCATCCGCCTGAAGGCCGCCGTGCGCGAAGAAGACATGGTGCCCTCGATCACATCGGTCCACCCATCGGCGGGCTGGTTCGAGCGTGAGGTGTTCGACATGTTCGGCATATTGTTTTCGGGCCATCCCGACCTGCGTCGCCTGCTGACCGATTACGGGTTCCGCGGCCATCCGCTGCGCAAGGATTTCCCGACCACCGGCTATACCGAGGTCCGCTATGACGAGGCGCAAAAGCGTGTCGTTTATGAACCTGTCAACCTGGTGCAGGAATACCGGCAGTTCGATTTCATGTCGCCCTGGGAAGGGGCCGAATACATACTGCCAGGTGATGAAAAGACCGACAGGGCCAAGGGATAGCTGCGATGACGCAGGCGACACTCATGTTCGGGGTCGGGGCCACCAAGGCGGGCACCAGCTGGCTTTACCGCTATTTGCTGGAACATCCCGATTGTCATCTGCGCAGCATCAAGGAATTGCATTTCTTCGACACGCTGGACGACAATTCGCAAGAGGCCCGCATTGCGGCCCTGACCAAACGCCGCGATGCGCTGGATCGCAAGATGAACGGCGTCAGCAATGGCGAGCTGGTTCAGCAGGTGCGCAATGTCGCCGATATCGACGAGTTTACCGATGTGATCCGGTCGGGCCGCGATGCGGATTACATGGCTTATCTGACCGGCGGGCGCGGGAATCAGCGCCTTATTGCTGACATAACCCCGGCGTATTCTTTGCTGTCGGAGGGGCGCCTGAAGGGGATGGCCGGTATGTCTGCGGATGTGCGGTTTGTATACCTCCTGCGCGACCCGGTGGCGCGGCTGTGGAGCCATGTGCGGATGATCGCATTTCGCCGCGGCGCGCGGGGTCGTGACATGGAACGCCACGCCGGGGATATCCTCGAGCGTGCCCTTTCGGGTGGCGAAACGCATATCACCCGGCGGGGGGATTACCGTGATGCGCTGACGCGCCTGACCGCGTCGGTTGCGCCGGGTCGGCTGTTCGTGGGCTTCTATGAAGACCTGTTTTCGGGCGACGCGCTGGAACGGCTGTGCGCCTTTCTGGGAATATCGCCGCAGCCCGCCGATCGCAGCCGCAGGGTGCATGAAGGCACGCCGCTGGCCATCAGCCCGTCACAGCAGGTGCGCGCGGCCAGCTTTCTGAAAGATCAATACGAATTTGTCGCGGCCGGTTTCGGCCCGCTTCCCCCCGAGTGGGAAGAGAACAGAGGCAGGGGGCTTGCATGATGGACGGTGGTTTCGACGACGCGCTGACGGGCGAACAGAAGATCCGTAACTTCAACATCAACTTTGGCCCGCAACACCCTGCAGCGCATGGTGTTTTGCGTATGGTGCTGGAACTGGACGGCGAGATCGTCGAACGCGCCGATCCGCATATCGGGCTGTTGCATCGCGGCACCGAAAAGCTGATGGAAAGCCGCACCTATCTGCAGAACCTGCCCTATTTCGACCGGCTGGATTACGTGGCGCCGATGAACCAGGAACATGCCTGGTGCCTGGCGATCGAAAAGCTGACCAATACGCCGGTGCCCCGCCGCGCCAGCCTGATCCGGGTGCTGTATTCGGAAATCGGGCGGGTGCTGAACCATCTGCTGAACGTCACCACCCAGGCAATGGACGTTGGCGCGCTGACCCCGCCGCTGTGGGGGTTCGAGGAACGCGAAAAGCTGATGATCTTTTACGAACGGGCCTGTGGCGCGCGCCTGCATGCGGCCTATTTCCGGCCCGGTGGCGTGCATCAGGATCTGACGCCGCAACTGATCGAAGATATCGACGCCTGGGCCGATCATTTCCCCAGGGTGCTGGATGATATTGACGGTCTGCTGACCGAGAACCGCATCTTCAAACAGCGCAACTGCGATATCGGCGTGATCACCGAACAGGAAATCCAGGATTGGGGTTTTTCGGGCGTGATGGTGCGCGGATCGGGTCTGGCCTGGGATCTGCGGCGGTCGCAACCCTATGAATGCTATGATGAGTTTGAATTCCAGATCCCGGTGGGCAAGAACGGCGATTGCTATGATCGCTATCTGTGCCGGATGGAAGAAATGCGCCAGTCAACGCATATCATCAAGCAGGCGCTGACCAAGCTGCGCGCCGAACCCGGCCCGGTGATGACGCGCGGCAAGATCGCGCCGCCCAGCCGGGGTGACATGAAAACCTCGATGGAAAGCCTGATCCATCACTTCAAGCTGTATACCGAGGGCTTCCACGTGCCGGCGGGCGAAGTTTACGCCGCGGTCGAGGCGCCCAAGGGCGAATTCGGCGTCTATCTGGTGGCGGATGGCACGAACAAGCCGTATCGCGCCAAGCTGCGCGCGCCAGGCTTTTTGCATCTTCAGGCGATGGATCACGTGGCCAAGGGCCATCAACTGGCCGATGTCTCAGCGATCATCGGCACAATGGATATCGTGTTCGGCGAGGTCGACAGATGACCGGCGCGACATGTGTAACAAGTTTCTGGGTGGGGACCCACTGGTGCCGGGCATGTCGTCCGGTGCTGTCATCATGTCCGGCGATTGCCGGCGACAAGGAGTAGGACCCATGAAGACCATCCTCAAACTTGCTGTGATCGGTGCACTGTCGCTGCCGTTCGCTGCCCATGCTGAAGAAGAAACCGTTGTCGAAACCGCGCCAGATGTGTCGACGGTTGAAGTGACCGAAGAAGAAATGGACGTGTTCCGCATGGCCATGGCCGATGTCGGTTGCACCGTTGACAGCGAAGAAACTGCCGCGGCGCTGGAAGCCAGCACCGGCTATGACGAGGCGACGCTGAGCGCGATCGTCGCGAAACTGCGCGTATTTGATGAAATCGTCGATGCTGCAACCGAAGGCGGTATCACCCTAGTCTCAGGAGATTGTGCCAGCTAATGCTTCGCCGTCTGCACCATGATCAACCCGCGACCTTCGCCTTTACGCCGGACAATCTGGCCTGGGCGAAGGCGCAGATCACCAAATATCCCGAAGGCCGCCAGGCCAGCGCGATCATTCCGCTGCTGTGGCGTGCCCAGGAACAGGAGGGGTGGCTGTCCCGCCCGGCCATTGAATATGTGGCCGACATGCTGGGCATGGCCTATATCCGGGCGCTGGAGGTTGCGACCTTCTATTTCATGTTCCAGCTTTCCCCGGTGGGATCGGTTGCGCATGTGCAGATATGCGGCACGACCTCGTGCATGATTTGCGGGGCGGAAGATCTCATTTCCATATGTCAGGACAAGATCGCGCCGAAGGCGCATCAACTGTCTGCTGATGGGAAATTCAGCTGGGAAGAGGTTGAATGCCTTGGCGCCTGCGCCAATGCGCCGATGGCCCAGATCGGCAAGGATTATTATGAAGACCTGACAGCTGAACGGCTGACGGAGATTCTGGATGCGCTGGCCGCGGGCGAAGTGCCAGTGCCGGGGCCGCAAAACGGGCGCTTCGCGGCGGAACCGCTGGCGGGCCTGTCCAGTCTGAAGGAATTCAACAGCGGCCATACCCAGTTCAACGCTTCGGCGCAGGCGGCAGTGAACCTGCGCGACACGGTCAAGCGGATCGATGGCAGCGAAGTGCCGCTGCTGGCCCCATGGGGGCGGCAAAGCGGACAGGACATTCTTGAAAAGCCGCAGACTGACAGCCCCGTTCTGTCAAAGGGGCACAGCGCCGATGCTACCGGCATCGACAAGCGCGAGGCACCTGTCACGCCGAAGACCCCGCCGGCCAGTTCCGAACCGGTCGTGGCCGAAGGCCGCAAACCCCAAAGCCTGAGCGCGCCGCGTGACGGCACGCCTGACGATCTGAAAATGATCAAGGGCGTCGGCCCCCGGCTGGAACAACTGCTGCACCGCATGGGGTTCTATCATTTCGACCAGATCGCCGCCTGGAGCGGCGACGAAATTGCCTGGGTCGATCAGAACCTGCAGGGATTCAAGGGGCGCGTCAGCCGCGATGACTGGGTCGATCAGGCAAGGATACTGGTCTCGGGCGGCAAGACGGAATTCGCCTCACGCGTCAAGAAAGGCGATGTATACTAGACAGAACTGGGATCAGGGACGGGGGAACGGATCATGGCGGATACGAAGGACGGGCTGGGCTGCCCTCTCAAGATCTGGATTGCGGCGGGGCTGGTGGGCGTTGTGGTGCTGGTCATGCTGCTGGTCGGGGATTATTCCTGGATGGCGGCGATCTTTGTTGCGGCGCTGGCGGCTGTTCTGGTGGGCATGATACTGGCCTGGCTGATCTGCCGCCCGGCCGAACGCATGCGCGCCGCCCCTGCGACAGAACCTGTCGACCCGCTGAAGATCGTCGAAACGCCAGCGCCCGCCGCGCCTGTGACCGCTGCGCCGGCGGCCAGCCCGCCACCCAAGGCAGAAGCACCTGCAGGTGCCGTGCCGGGCCGTCCCGCCGGCCTGTCGGGGCCCCGTGGTGGCGTGCCGGATGATCTGAAACGGATCAAGGGCGTGGGCCCCAAGCTGGAATCCGTTCTGCATGGTCTGGGCTTCTATCATTTTGATCAGATCGCCGGCTGGAGCGCAGAAGAAATCGCCTGGGTCGATGAAAATCTGGCGGGTTTCAAGGGGCGCGTGTCCCGTGACGACTGGGTAGCGCAGGCCAAGACGCTCGCGGTGGGCGGCGAGACAGCGTTTTCGCAAAAAGTGGACAAGGGCGGCGTGTATTAGTGGGACCGACCGGGGGCAAGAACCAGACTGCACAAACCACGCGGCAGGGCCGCGTGGCGGCCGTCGTCATGGCGGTGTCGGGTGTTCTGGCAATCGTCGCCCCCTGGCTGACCAATATCATCGGCCTGCCGATCCGGTTCGAGATGCTGCTTTACCTGATCGCGCTGGCGGGTTTCGCTTGGGCGCTGGTCGTGACATATCAGATCTGGCGCAAGCGCCGGGACAATTGAGGATACCCGAATGCTGAAGGACGAAGACCGCATCTTTACCAATCTCTATGGCATGGATGAACGCACGCTGGCGGGCGCGCGTCGGCGCGGCCATTGGGACGGCACGGCCAAGATCATCCAGAACGGCCGCGACTGGATCGTCGATCAGATGAAGGCATCGGGCCTGCGCGGGCGCGGCGGGGCGGGCTTTCCGACCGGGCTGAAATGGTCGTTCATGCCCAAGGGCAGCGACGGGCGGCCGCATTACCTGGTGGTCAATGCCGACGAATCCGAACCGGGCACCTGCAAGGACCGCGAGATCATGCGCCATGATCCGCATACGCTGATCGAAGGCTGCCTGATCGCGTCCTTCGCGATGGGGGCGAATGCCTGCTATATCTATATCCGCGGCGAATATATCCGCGAGCGCGAGGCGCTGCAGGCCGCGATCGACGAGGCCTATGATGCCGGTCTGCTGGGCAGGAATGCCGCCGGATCGGACTGGGATTTCGACCTCTACCTGCATCACGGCGCCGGCGCCTATATCTGCGGCGAGGAAACCGCGCTGCTGGAAAGCCTTGAGGGGCGCAAGGGCATGCCGCGCATGAAGCCGCCATTTCCGGCGGGCGCGGGGCTTTATGGTTGCCCGACCACGGTGAATAACGTCGAATCCATCGCAGTTGTGCCCACCATCTTGCGGCGCGGGCCGGAATGGTTTTCATCCTTTGGTCGCCCCAACAATGTCGGCACCAAGCTTTTCGCGATCTCGGGCCATGTGAACAACCCTTGCGTCGTCGAAGAGGCGATGTCGATCCCGTTTGAAGACCTGATCGAACGTCATTGCGGCGGCATCCGGGGCGGCTGGGACAACCTCAAGGCCATCATTCCGGGCGGCTCATCCGTGCCGCTGCTGCCCGCATCCATCGCGCGCGAGGCGATCATGGATTTCGACTGGCTGCGCGAACAGCGCTCGGGCCTGGGCACGGCGGCGGTGATCGTGATGGATCAGTCCACCGATGTCATCAAGGCGATCTGGCGGCTGAGCAAATTCTATAAACACGAAAGCTGCGGCCAGTGCACGCCCTGCCGCGAAGGCACCGGCTGGATGATGCGGGTGATGGACCGTCTGGTGACGGGGCAGGCCGAGGTCGAGGAAATCGACATGCTGCTGGATGTCACCAAACAGGTCGAAGGCCACACGATCTGCGCCCTGGGCGATGCCGCCGCCTGGCCGATCCAGGGCCTGATCCGGCATTTCCGCGACGAGATCGAAGACCGGATCAAGCACAAGCGCTCCGGACGGATAAGCGCAGTGGCGGCTGAATAAGGAAGAACGCCGATGATGTTTGGAATGGGAGCAAGCGGCGGGCTGTTTGCGCTGGTCGTCTATGTCGCGCTGGTCGTGGTGCCGTTTTACCAGTTGTGGAAACGCACCGGTCATAACGGCTGGATGGCGCTGCTGATGATCGTGCCGCTGCTGAACATTGTCCTGCTCTATGTGCTGGCCTTCAAGGATTGGCCGGCCGTGCAGAAAAAAGGCACTGATCTGGGATGATGCAGTCATGAACCCCGCCGCATGGCTGAAAAAGCGGCTGCGCCCGCGGCGGGCCAGCATCACGGAATTCGCCTATGACGGACCCCGACCCGACACGGGAAAACCGCCAACGCCGCTGGAAGATCTGTTCTGGTCCAATGACGGCCCGGTCGTGCATAAATGGCACCATTATCTGCCGATCTATGAACGTTATTTTGCGGCCTGGCGAAACAAGCCCCTGCGGTTTCTGGAAATCGGCGTGTCAAAGGGCGGGTCGCTGGATATGTGGCGGCGCTATTTCGGGCCGGATGCGGTGATTTTCGGCATCGATATTGACCCCGCCTGCGCCCGGTTTGACGGGATCAGTGGGCAGGTGCGCATCGGTTCGCAGGATGATCCGGCCTTTTTGAAAAAGGTCGTCGATGAAATGGGCGGCGTGGATATCGTGCTGGACGATGGCAGCCATAATTCCCGCCATATCCGCGCCAGTTTCGCCGCGCTGTATCCAAAGCTTTCGCTGGGCGGGCTTTATGTGATCGAAGACCTGCACGCCGCCTATTGGCGGTCCTTCGCGGGCGGGTATAATGCGCCATCCAGCTTCATGACCGATATCAAGACGATGATCGACGACATGCATCACTGGTATCACGACGAGGGTCAGAAGGTCGGCGTTGCCGCCGACCTTATCGCGGGGCTGCATATTCACGATTCGATTGTTGTGCTTGAAAAAGAGGCCATTTCCGCCCCGCGGCACACCCAGCGTGGCGTGCAGCCATGACAGCGATGTGCAGGGTGACTGTTCCGGCGGAAAGCCGCCGCGCCACGGCGTTGCTATTGAATATCGCGGCGCGCGCCCCACACCTTCTCCGTAAAAGGAGATATATCATGGCGGGATTTTTCAAACGGGGCTTCATGGCCGTTCTTGTCCTGGGGCTGACGGCCTCGGTGGGGTCGGCTTATGGGGCGTCGTTGCGTGACCATCGCGAAATCAACAACGGGTTGGCGATATTGTCGGCGGGCGATATGATCCAGAAATATTGCCCCCGGATCGAGCCACGCATGGTGCGGGCCTATTTCTTTGCCAAATCGCTGGAGTCCATGGCGCTGAAGGCGGGGTTCAGCGACAAGGAGATCGAGGATTTCGTAGAGGACAAGGCTGAAAAAGCACGTGTTGCGGGCCTGGCCACGGCCTATCTTGTGTCGAAGGGTCTGGACCCCGCGCGGCCAGAGACGTATTGCACAGTAGGCATGTACGAGATCGACCGAAACAGCCAGATCGGCGTGTTACTGAAAGCAAAGTGAGAGCTTATGGCAGACCTGCGCAAAATCATCATCGACGGGATCGAGGTCGAGGTAGACCCGGCTATGACCCTGATTCAGGCCGCCGAGGTGGCGGGCGTTGAAATTCCGCGGTTCTGCTATCACGAACGACTGACGATCGCGGGCAATTGCCGCATGTGCCTGGTCGAGGTCGTCGGCGGCCCGCCCAAACCCGCCGCATCCTGCGCCATGCAGGTCAAGGATCTGCGCCCCGGCCCCGAGGGCCAGCCGCCGGTGGTGAAAACCAATTCGCCCATGGTGAAAAAGGCGCGCGAAGGCGTGATGGAGTTTCTGCTGATAAACCATCCGCTGGATTGCCCGATCTGCGATCAGGGCGGCGAATGCGATCTGCAGGATCAGGCGATGGCCTATGGCGTCGATTTCAGCCGCTATCGCGAACCCAAGCGCGCCTCTGAGGATCTGGACCTTGGGCCGCTGGTCGAAACCCACATGACGCGCTGCATTTCCTGCACCCGCTGCGTGCGCTTCACGACCGAGGTCGCGGGTATCACCCAGATGGGCCAGACCGGACGTGGCGAGGATGCCGAGATCACCAGCTATCTGAACCAGACGCTGGACAGCAACCTGCAGGGCAATATCATTGACCTCTGCCCGGTTGGCGCGCTGGTTTCCAAGCCTTACGCCTTTACCGCCCGGCCCTGGGAACTGACCAAGACCGAAACCATCGACGTGATGGACGCGCTGGGGTCGAACATCCGTGTCGATACCAAGGGGCGCGAAGTCATGCGCATCCTGCCGCGCAACCATGATGGCGTGAACGAGGAATGGATTTCCGACAAGACGCGGTTCGTCTGGGACGGGCTGCGGCGTCAGCGTCTGGATCAGCCCTATATCCGCGAAGGCGGCAAGCTGCGCCCCGCCACATGGCCGCAGGCGCTGGCTGCTGCTGCTGCCGCGATGAAGGGCAAGAAGATCGCCGGTCTGATCGGCGATCTGGCCCCTGTCGAGGCCGCATTCGCGTTGAAACAGCTGATCGAAGGGCAGGGCGGCCATGTCGAATGCCGCACCGATGGCGCGAAACTGCCCGCGGGCAACCGGTCGGCCTATGTCGGCACCGCGACGATCGAGGATATTGATACGGCCGAAATGATCCAGTTGATCGGCACCAATCCCCGCATCGAGGCCCCGGTGTTGAACGCGCGCATCCGCAAGGCCTGGGCGGCTGGCGCCACAGTTGGCCTGATCGGGCCTGCAGCCGATCTGACCTATGATTATGTCCATGTCGGCACCGGGCGCGACAGCCTTGTCGAAACGGCTGCCAAGCAGATTTCGGATGAAACCAGGGGCAAGAACACCGTCGTCATTATCGGGCAGGCTGCCTTGACCGAATCCGATGGCGCCGCCGTTCTGGCCCAGGCGATGAAGCTGGCCGAAAATACCGGATCGAAATTCATGGTCCTGCACACCGCCGCCTCGCGCGTGGGGGCGATGGATGTGGGGGCCGTGACGGATGGCGGCATGGATGCGGCGATGGACGGGGTCGAGGTGGTTTATAACCTGGGTGCAGATGAGGTCGGCATCGGCGACGGGCCGTTTGTCATCTATCAGGGCAGCCATGGCGACCGTGGCGCGCATAGGGCCGATATCGTGCTGCCCGCCGCCGCCTATACCGAGGAAAACGGGTTGTTCGTGAATACCGAAGGCCGCCCGCAACTGGCGCTGCGTGCCGCCTTCCCGCCGGGTCAGGCCAAGGAAAACTGGGCCATCCTGCGGGCGCTGTCGGCGGAACTGGGCGCGACCCAGCCCTGGGACAATCTGGCCGCGCTGCGGCAGGCACTGGTCGCGGCGCATCCGCATCTGGGTGATATCGACGTGGTGGCCGAAAACCCGTGGCAGCCGCTGGCGGTCGCCACCCCGGCCAAGGCCGATTTGCGCAGCGCGATCACCGATTTCTATCTGACCAACCCGATCGCGCGGGCATCAAGCCTGATGGCAGAGCTGAGCGCGGCGGCCAAGGCGCGCGCCACCGCCCCGATGGCCGCCGAATAAAGGCAGAGCATGACGCCGTCCTGTGTTCCGCTGATGCTGAGCCTTGCCGCAAGCGGCCTGGCGGCAGGCTGCGCCAGCGATGGCGGTGCCCGGCAGGCCAAGGTCGCGCCTGTCTATCTGGGTGCCGAATTCCTGGCGCTGGACAAGGATCTGGTCAACATCGTCGTGCAGATGGGCGGGCAGGCCGAGGCCGCCGAGGTGCAGGCCTATGCCAAATGCGTCGCCGCGCAGTATACGCTGCAAAAGGGCTATGGTTTTGCACGTCATTTGCGCACGAATCTGGCCAAAGAGGGTGGCGTTTGGCGCGCAGATGCTGTTTACACAATCTCGTCCGCCTTGCCGCGCGGCGTCCAGACCATTGATGCAGAAGTGATCGTGGACAGTTGTGCAGCTCAAGGAATACCCACGGTGTGAAAGGCTGAATGATGGTCGAATTTTTCACAACAACCAATCTGGGCATCGCGCTGCTGATTCTGGGCCAATGTCTGCTGGTGGTTGTGCCGCTGCTGGTTGCATTGGCCTTTCTGATGTATGCCGACCGAAAGATCTGGGCGGCTGTTCAGATGCGCAAGGGCCCCAACGTCGTGGGTGTGTTCGGCCTGATGCAATCCTTTGCCGATTTCATCAAATACATCGTCAAGGAAGTGGTCATTCCCGCCGGTTCCGACAAGGTGGTGTTCCTGCTGGCGCCGATGATTTCCTTTGTGCTGGCAATGATCGCCTGGGCGGTGATCCCGTTCGGGGATGGCTGGGTGATCTCGGATATCAACGTGGCGATCCTGTATGTTTTCGCGATTTCATCGCTGGAAGTATACGGCGTCATCATGGGCGGCTGGGCCTCCAACTCCAAATACCCGTTTCTGGGCTCGCTGCGCTCTGCCGCGCAGATGATTTCGTATGAGGTCAGCATCGGGCTGATCATCATCGGCGTGATCCTGTCTTCGGGCTCGTTGAACCTGGGCGATATCGTGCGCGCGCAGGCGGGCGATTACGGCCTGTTCAGCTGGTACTGGCTGCCGCATCTGCCGATGGTGGTGCTGTTCTTTGTCTCGGCGCTGGCCGAAACCAACCGCCCGCCCTTCGATCTGCCCGAGGCTGAATCCGAACTGGTGGCGGGCTATCAGGTCGAATATTCCTCGACCCCGTTCCTGTTGTTCATGATCGGCGAGTTGACGGCCGTGGTGCTGATGTGCGCGCTGATGACGCTGTTGTTCTTTGGCGGCTGGCTGTCGCCCATTCCGGGTCTGCCCGACGGCATCCTGTGGATGGTGGGCAAGATGTGTCTGGTGTTCTTCATGTTCGCCATGGTCAAGGCCATCGTGCCGCGCTATCGCTATGATCAACTGATGCGGCTGGGCTGGAAGGTGTTTCTGCCGATGTCGCTGGCTTGGGTCGTGCTGGTGGCGTTCGCCGCGCATTTCGAACTGTTCGGCGGCGCCTATGCCCGCTGGGCGATTGGGGGCTGAAAATGGCAAGCATCGACTATACCCGCGCTGCGAAATATTTTCTGCTGTTCGACTTTTTTAAGGGCTTCGGGCTGGGGATGAAATATTTCTTTTCGCCCAAGGCCACGTTGAACTATCCGCATGAAAAGGGCCCGCTGTCGCCGCGGTTCCGCGGCGAACACGCGCTGCGCCGCTATCCCAGCGGCGAGGAACGCTGCATCGCCTGCAAGCTGTGCGAGGCGATCTGCCCCGCGCAAGCCATTACCATCGACGCCGAACCGCGCGAGGATGGCAGCCGCCGCACCACGCGCTATGACATCGACATGACCAAATGCATCTATTGCGGCTTTTGTCAGGAAGCCTGCCCGGTGGATGCAATCGTCGAGGGGCCGAATTTCGAATTTTCGACCGAAACGCGCGAAGAGCTGTTCTATGACAAGGAAAAGCTGCTGGCCAATGGCGATCGTTGGGAGGCAGAGATTGCCCGCAATCTTGAACTGGATGCACCCTACAGATGAGCGATTTTTCAAGCATCTTCAAACAGATGATGGAGCAGAGCCACGCGATGGCCCGCGCCTTCAATCCCGCGCTTGAAAGTTTTCAGGTCACCGGTTTTGACAAGCTGATCCCGACCATGCCCAAGAATTTCATGGAGATGATCTGGGGCAATGCCTTCAACAAGGACGGGCTGGATGCCAAGACGCGGCTGTTGGTCGTTCTGGCGGGCATGACCGTTCTGGGCGCGCAGGCCGAACCGCAGTTCAAGCTGACCGTGCGACATGCGCTGGAGGCCGGGGCGACGCAGAAGGAAATCGCCGAAGTGATCTATCAGATGTCGATGCTGGGGGGGATCCCGGCGATGACGCGCGCGCTGGAGATTGCACAGCGCGTGTTCGAGGAAACCGAAGGGGATACTGCATGAGCGTGGCCGATCTTGCCTTTTACGCCTTTGCCATCACCGCCGTGATTGCCGGCCTGTTCGTGGTCGTGGCCCGCAATCCGGTGCATTCGGTATTGTGGCTGATCCTGGCCTTTTTGTCAGCCGCGGGTCTGTTCGTGCTGCTGGGGGCGGAATTCGTGGCGATGCTGCTGGTGATCGTCTATGTCGGCGCGGTGGCGGTGCTGTTCCTGTTCGTGGTGATGATGCTGGATGTCGATTTCGCCGAGCTGAAGGCGGAAATGGCCAAATACATACCGTTGGCCGGGCTGATCGGGGTGATCTTGCTGATGCAGCTGGGCATGGTGTTCGGCGTATGGGAATTTTCCAACCAGGCGCAAGGCCTGCGCGGCGCTGTGACGCCGGATGCCGGTCAGGTTCAGAACACCGCCGCACTGGGGGCGCTGATCTATGACAAATACATCTTCCTGTTCCAGACCGCCGGGCTGATCCTGCTGGTGGCGATGATCGGGGCCATCGTGCTGACGCTGCGCCACCGCACTAACGTCAAGCGTCAGGATATCCTGGCGCAGATCTACCGCGATCCGGCCAAGGCGATGGAGTTGAAGGACGTGAAACCGGGGCAGGGCCTTTAAGGCCGGTCCAAGGGCGCAAAAACGAAAACGGGCCAAGCCCGGAGGGACGACATGATCGGACTACACCACTACCTCAGCGTTGCCGCGGCTTTGTTCGTGATCGGCATTTTCGGCATCTTCCTGAACCGCAAGAACGTGATCGTCATCCTGATGTCGATCGAGCTGATGCTGCTGGCGGTGAATATCAATTTCGTCGCCTTTTCCAGCTATCTGGGCGATCTGGTGGGGCAGGTGTTCACGTTGTTCGTGCTGACCGTGGCCGCCGCCGAGGCGGCGATCGGTCTTGCGATCCTTGTCTGCTTCTTCCGCGCGCGGGGCACGATCGCGGTCGAAGATGCCAATGTGATGAAGGGGTAAGCCAGCATGGTCAGCATCATCCTGTTTGCCCCCCTGCTGGGCGCGATCATCGGCGGTTTCGGCTGGCGGATCATCGGCGAGGCGGCGGCGCAGTGGATCACCACCGGCCTGCTGTTTCTGGCGGCGATCCTGTCCTGGGTCGTGTTCCTGTCATTCGATGGCACCACCGAACAGATCCACCTGCTGCGCTGGATCGAAAGCGGGTCGCTGGTCACCGACTGGTCGATCCGGCTGGACCGGCTGACGGCGATCATGCTGATCGTGGTCACGACGGTGTCCAGCCTCGTGCATCTCTATTCCTTCGGCTATATGGCGCATGACGATAATTTCGATCATGACCAGCACTACAAGGCGCGTTTCTTTGCCTATCTGTCCTTCTTCACCTTTGCCATGCTGGCGCTGGTGACGGCGGATAACCTGGTTCAGATGTTCTTTGGCTGGGAGGGCGTGGGCGTCGCGTCCTATCTGCTGATCGGGTTCTATTGGAAGAAACCCTCGGCGGGGGCGGCGGCCATGAAGGCCTTCATCGTCAACCGGGTGGGCGATTTCGGCTTTGCCCTGGGCATTTTCGCGCTGTTCTTTCTGGTCGACGGCATCGGTTTTGACGATGTGTTCGCCGCCGCACCAGGGCTGGCGGAAACGCAGCTGTCTTTCCTGTGGCGCGACTGGAACGCTGCCGAACTGGTGGCGGTGCTGCTGTTTGTCGGCGCGATGGGCAAATCGGCGCAACTGTTTCTGCACACATGGCTGCCCGACGCGATGGAAGGCCCGACGCCGGTTTCGGCGCTGATCCATGCCGCGACCATGGTCACGGCAGGCGTGTTTCTGGTGTGCCGCATGTCGCCACTGTTCGAATATGCGCCCCATGCCAAGGATTTCGTTGTCATCATTGGTGCGACGACCGCGTTTTTCGCGGCCACTGTCGGGCTGGTTCAGAACGACATCAAACGCGTGATCGCCTATTCGACCTGTTCGCAACTGGGGTATATGTTCGTGGCCGCCGGGACCGGGGTCTACGGCGTGGCGATGTTCCATCTGCTGACGCATGCCTTTTTCAAGGCGATGCTGTTTCTGGGGGCCGGGTCGGTCATCCATGCGATGCATCACGAACAGGATATGCGGGCCTATGGCGGGCTGCGCAAAAAGATCCCGCTGACCTTCTGGGCGATGATGATTGGCACGCTGGCGATCACCGGGGTCGGTATTCCGTTGACCAGTATCGGTTTTGCCGGGTTCCTGTCGAAGGATGCGATCATCGAAAGCGCCTTTGCCGGCGGTTCGGGTTATGCGTTCTGGATGCTTGTCATTGCGGCGATGTTCACCAGTTTCTATTCTTGGCGGCTGATGTTCCTGACCTTTTACGGCAAGCCGCGCGGCGATCATCATACCCATGATCACGCCCATGAAAGCCCGGCGGTGATGCTGGTGCCGCTGGGCGTTCTGGCGCTGGGGGCGGTGTTTTCGGGCATGGTCTGGTATGGCAGCTTTTTCGGCGATCATGACCAGGTCAACCGGTTCTTCGGCATTCCCGCGCATGAAACGGTGGCCGAGGCGGGGCATGGCGCCCCCGCCGGACATGGCGAAACCGCCCCGGCCGCTGATACCGCCGGCAATGCGGCGGCGGATCACGGGACCGCGGCGATGGCCAATGACCACACGGCCGGGGTGGCGCCGCAGGGCGCGATCTTCATGGCTGCCGACAATCATGTGATGGATGATGCCCACCATGCGCCGGCATGGGTCAAGGTGTCGCCCTTCATCGCGATGCTGATCGGGCTGGGCGTGGCCTATCTGTTCTATATCGTCAATCCGGCGCTGCCGCGCGCACTGGCGACAAACCAGCGGCCGCTTTACCTGTTCCTGCTGAACAAATGGTATTTCGACGAGGTCTATGACTTTCTGTTCGTGCGCCCTGCCAAGGGGTTGGGCCGGCTGTTGTGGCGGCGTGGCGATGGAAATGTCATCGATGGCGCGATCAACGGGCTGGCGATGGGGATCGTGCCCTTCTTTACCCGCCTGGCCGGGCGGGCGCAGTCGGGATACCTGTTCCATTATGCCTTTGCGATGGTGATCGGGATTGCGGTTCTTATCACCTGGATGTCGATCAGCGGGGGGGCAAACTGATGGATAACCTTCTGTCGATGATCACCTTCATCCCGCTGATTGCCGCGGTGGTGCTGGCGTTTTTCCTGCGCGGCGACGATCCGGCCGCACAGCGCAATGCCAAATGGGTGGCCCTGATCGCCACATCCTTTACGTTCCTTGTGTCGCTGTTTTTGCTGTTCGGGTTCGATCCGTCCGATACCGGCTTTCAGTTCGTCGAGGAACGCGACTGGCTGATGGGCCTGAAATACAAGATGGGCGTGGATGGCATTTCGATCCTGTTCGTGATGCTGACCACCTTCCTGATGCCGATCACCATTGCCGCCTGCTGGGGCGTAATCACCCGCGTCAAGGAATACATGATCGCGTTTCTGGTGCTGGAAACGCTGATGCTGGGCGTGTTCTGCGCGCTGGATCTGGTGTTGTTCTATCTGTTCTTCGAGGGCGGGTTGATCCCGATGTTCCTGATCATCGGCATCTGGGGCGGCAAGGAACGGATCTA
>NZ_JBSRVX010000041.1:0-18209 GCF_055134745.1 Actibacterium sp. | reverse complement strand
TCTCGCCATCGGGTGTAACGAAGATCACTTTCGGCAAAGATTGTCCTCCTCAATCAATTTATTGGATGGCAGCGACACGCAGTGCCAACCGGCCCTGCCTGCCCGGGTGGCAGGCCGAACCAGACGGCGCAAAGTGAAACTGCCAGACTCTGCGCATTCCTCCTATGCGCAGAGTTATTCAGCCTGAAAATTGTTGTCATGTCTACACTCATGATGCCGCAGTTATCCCCTGCGCCTGACTTTCGACAGCTTGCCACAGACATATCAACACGCTAACCCTAGGTCAGGGAGCGAGACACAAATGACAGATCAAACGCAGGGCGGCGCGTCACAGCCGCGCATCGCGATCATCGGCGCGGGTCCAGGCGGCATCTGCGCGGTCAAATACCTGCTCGACGCCGGATACAGCAACCTTGTCGTGTTCGAAAAAACCGGTGCGGTCGGCGGCACATGGAACAACAACCGCTATCCGGGTCTGGCCTGTGATGTGCCATCGTTCCTGTATTCCTTCAGCTTTGAACCAAAGCCGGATTGGAGCCGAACCTATGCCGCCCAGCCGGAAATTCTGGCCTATATGCAGGATTGCGCCCGCAAATACGGGCTCATGCCCCTTGTCCGGCTGAACACCCGGATCACTGCGGCGCATTGGGATGATGCTGCGGCCGATTGGACCCTGACCGATGCCGCAGGCGCCACGACCCGCGCCGATATCGTCATCAGCGCACTGGGCATGTTCAATGAAGTCAGCTGGCCCAAAATCGAGGGGCTGGACAATTTCGAGGGCCAGGTTCTGCATACTGCCGACTGGCCGCAGGGCGTTGATCTGGCCGGCCGCGATATTGGTGTGATCGGCAGCGGCGCCAGCGCCGTTCAACTGATCCCCGAGGTGGCCAGGGTCGCGCGCAGCCTGACCGTTGTGTTGCGCAGCCCGACCTGGGTCATGCCAAAGAATGATCCCGTCTACGGCCCCGCAGAATTGCAGGCCTTCCGCGCCGATCCGTCCCGGGTCAGTGCGGCCCGCGCCGAACAGCGCCACCAGATGGAAGTGCGCATCGCCTATGACAACCCGCCGGTGCTGGACGACATGCGCCGGGCGGCGGATGCCAACCGGGCCGCTGTCACCGACCCCGCAACCCGCGAAAAACTGCGCCCGCAGGTGCCGCTGGGCGCGCAACGGCCGCTGTATTCAAATGCCTATTACCCCGCTTTCAACCTGCCCCATGTCAAGGTTCTGGCCGGCGGGGCCAAACGGATCGACGCGCAGACGATCACCACGCCCGAAGGCCAGTCCGCGCCGCTGGATACGCTGATCCTGGCCACGGGCTATCACGCCAACAAGTTTTTGTCGGTGATCGAACTGACGGGACGCGACGGGCTGCGCCTGTCTGATGCCTGGCGTGACGGCCCGCAGGCCTATCTGGGCATCACCACGGCTGGTTTCCCGAACCTGTTCATGCTGTATGGGCCGAATACAAATAATGGCTCGATCCTGCAGATGATCGAGTATCAATGCGATTACATCCTGCGTAAACTGAACCGCATGCGCCGCCTGAACCTGCCCTGGATCGACATCCGCCGCGACGTGATGAACCGGTATAACGACGCGTTGCAGCAGGCCATCAAGGCCGTGGCCCCCTGGCAGGCACAGGGCAGCGCCTATTACCGCGCGCCTTCGGGGCGGATCGTCACGCAATGGCCCCATAACATGGCCGCCTATCACGCGGCCATAAATGCGGATGACGACGCCTTGTATGAAACAGCGGCTGTTACCCTGCCCTGACACCCCTTTTCGCCCTGCCCGAGGTTCCCATGCCACTTCACCCTGTCGCCCAGCAAATTCTCGACGAGATCAAGAAAGCCAACCGTCCGTCCTTTGACCAGATGACACCGGTCGAAGCCCGCGCGGTGAAGACGACGATGGACCTGCTTTATGGCCCCGGGCCCGAAATGTGGCGGGTCACGGATCACCAGATCGGATCGCCGGGCGCCACCTTTCCGATCCGCGTATACGAGCCCAGCGAAAAGCCGAAAGGATATCTGGTCTATTATCATGGCGGCGGCTGGGTCATCGGGTCGGTTGCCGGTTATGACAGCTTTACACGCGATCTGGCCAGCAATACCGGCTGCACGGTTGTGTCAGTCGATTACCGGCTGGCGCCCGAACACCCCTTTCCGGCAGCGTTCGACGATGCGATGGCGGCGCTCGTGTGGACAAACGAACAGCGCGCGCGTAACGGACAGCCCGCCGCGCCGCTGATGGTTTGCGGCGACAGCGCCGGCGGCAATCTGGCCGCCGTGGCGGCGCTGGCCGCGCGCGACATCAAGCTGGAAATCGCTCTGCAGATCCTGATCTATCCGGTGACGGATACCGATTTCGACACGCCATCCTATCGCGATCTTGCCCAAGGCCATCTGCTGACACGGGACAGCATGATCTATTTCTGGGACCAGTATATCCCCGACCCTGCCCTGCGCGATGATATCCGCGCCAATCCGATGCGCGCCACCGATCTGGCCGGCCTGGCCCCCGCGTTGATATTGACCGGCGAATATGACCCGCTGCGCGACGAAGCAGAACGTTATGGCGCCAAGCTGGCCAAGGCCGGTATCGATTGCGACATTCACCGTTATGAGGGCATGATACACGGCTTTATCGCATTGCACCGGCTGGCAGATCCCGCCGCGCGCGCCCATCGCGATATCTATGCCCGCGTGGCGCGGATCACAGGGCAGCAACACTAGCCCAACCTGCCCGCTCGGCGAAACTTGTTGCCAAAGGGCCACGGAACTTTGCATGCTGGGCGCAGCAGGGGGGGCTTGTGGTCGGTCCCTATCCGAGGAGACTGCTCAGGACCAATCAGGGAGGAACTCAAGATGATCAAACTATTCACAACCACCGCGGCCCTTGCGCTGGCGGTCACGGCCGCATCTGCGGATGTGCGTCTTGCCGATGTGGCCGAACTGTCGGGTGCGGGTGCGGCGGCCGGGGCCGTCTGGCATGACGGCGTCAAGATGGCCGTCGAGGAGATCAACGCGGCCGGTGGCATTCTGGGCGAAAAGATCGACCTTCAGTCCTATGACAGCCAGACCGACCCGCAAAACAGCCGCGCCATGGTGCAAAAGGCCATCGACGGCGGCGCTTATGTGCTGTTGGGCACGGTCTATTCGTCGTCTACCGTGGTGAACATGCTGGTGGCACAGCAAAATGGCGTGCCGCAGTTGACCGGCTCGGAAAGCCCGACGATCACCGCCAAGGGCAACCCCTATATTTTCCGCACCGCCTTTGGCGCACAAAAGGGCCTGCCCAAGCTGGGCGCCTATCTGAAGAACGACCTCGGCGCCAAGAACATCGCCGTGGTCTGGGCCAATACCGAATTCGGCAAGGGTGGACATGATGCCTTTGTCAAAGTGGCCGAGGATCTGGGTCTGACCATTGTCGCCGACATCCCGACCGAACAGGCACAGGTCGATTTTGCCGCCGATGTGGCCAAGGCCAAGTCATCGGGGGCCGATGCGGTATTTTCCTACATGACCGAAGAGGAAAGCGCCCGCTTCCTGATCGAGGCTGACAAGCAGGGCCTGAACCTGCCCATCGTGGGTGACACCGTGATCGCCTCGCAAAAGGTGATCGACCTGGCCGGTGCCGCCGCCAATGGCGTGGCCAGCCATGTGGGCCTGACCGCCGAAGCCCCGGTGCCCGCAATTCAGGATATGGCCGCCAAGTTCAAGGAAAAGTTCGGCTATGGCGCCGATCACAATGCCATCAAGGGCTATATGGCCGTTTACACGGTGAAATATGTGACCGAGAAAATCGGCGCCTTCGACCGCCAGAAGTTTGCCGATACCATGCATGGCCTGTGCCTGGATGCGGCAACATATCCCGGCGTGCTGATGGATGTATGCTGGGACGACACGGGCGAGTTGTCGCGCGAAAGCTTCCTGGTCGAGATCAGGGACGGCAAGCAGGTAATCTCGAAAACCCTGCCCGCGAATTGACGCGGGTGCCGGGCGGCGCCCCGTGCGCCGCCCATTACGACCAAAGTCGGGGGGCTGAACCATGAATGAATTCCTGCAACTGCTTGTGTCAGGGTTGTCGGCGGGGTCGATCTATGCGCTGGCGGCGGTGGGCTTCACCTTGCTGTGGCAGGCGTCACAGACCATAAATTTCGCCCAGGGCGAATTCGTCATGCTGCCGGCGTTTTTTGTGCTGGCTCTGATGACCGAATTCGGCCTGCCCCTTTGGCTGGCCATGGGGCTGGCGATCATGCTGTCGATCCTGCTGCTGGGGGCGGTGTTCAAGAAGCTGGTGGTCGAGCCGATGATGGCCCATGGCACATTGCCACTGGTGATTGCCACCATCGCGCTGGGCTTGCTGATCAAGGAAAGCGTAAAAGACTTCTATTCGCCGCTTGGCCAGCCCTTCCCCAGCCTGTTTCCCCAGACTGTCTTCAAGCTGGGCGGCGCGTCGGTTTCACTGCCCGACATCGCCAATTTCACCATCGCGATGGGCACGATCCTGGCGCTGCAACTGTTTCTGGGCCGCACCCGAACCGGGCGCTGCATGCAGGCAACGGCGCAAAACCCGCAAGTGGCGGAAATTCTGGGCGTGAACATCCGGCGCATGGTTCTGTATACCTTCCTGATCAACGGGGCGCTGGCGGCCATCGCGTCGATGCTGATCACCCCGATCTATCTGGCCAAGTTTTCCAACGGCGAGGTTCTGGGCATGGTCGCCTTCATCGCGGCCATCGTCGGCGGTTTCAACCAGATCCGCGGCGCGCTGGTGGGCGGGCTGCTGATCGGGGTGATCGACAACCTGTCGGCGGCCTATATTTCGGCTGAATACCGGCAGGCGGTGCCGCTGATCCTGCTGATCGTCATCATCCTGGTGCGCCCGCAAGGGCTGTTGGGCACGTCCGAGGGGCGCACGGTATGACCCGCAAGACACTGTTCATCGCCCTGATCGGCATCGCGGCGCTGATCGTCGCGCCGCTGGGACAGGGCAATTATTTCATCTATATCCTGTGTTCGTGGCTGCTGTTTTCCATCGCCGCGATGGGGCTGAACCTGACGCTGGGCTATGCCGGGCAGGTGTCGCTGGCGCAGGCCTCGTTCATGGGGATCGGCGCCTATGTCACCGCGCTGATGACGCTGAACGGCATTCACTGGATTCTGGCCATGCCCTGCGCGGTGCTGGCCACATTCGTGATCGGGCTGTTGCTGGGCTATCCGGCGCTGCGGGTGCAGCATCATTTCCTGGCCTTTGTCACGCTGGCCTTCAACACGCTGGTATTTCTGGTGCTGCGCAACGAGGAATGGCTGACCGGCGGCTCTTTCGGGTTGGTGGGCATGCCACGGCCCGACTTCGGCGTGGTCAACACGATGAAGCAGTTGCCCTTCTATTACTTCACGCTGGTTTGCTTTGTCATTGCGGCGGCCAAGTTCGCCTGGATCGTGAATTCGCCCTGGGGCCGGGCCTTTCGGGCGCTGCGCGAAAACCCGGTGCGGGCTGATTCACTGGGCGTCGATATCCGGCGCACCACGCTGCTGGCCTTTGCCATCGGGTCGGCCTATGGCGGTCTGGCCGGGGCGATCATGACCCCGCTGGTTCAATTCATCGAGCCGGGATCGTTTTCGCTGATCCATTCGCTGAAACTGCTGCTGATGGTGGTGGTGGGCGGATCGGGGTTCTTTTTCGGGCCAATCCTGGGGGCAGCCGTGGTCATTCTGGTGCCCGAACTGTTCCGGTTCACCGAATATTACCTGATCTACTATGCCATTCTGGTGATCGTGCTGATGGTCTATTCACCGGGCGGGCTGATCGGCGCCGGCCAAAAGATCGCCGCGCGCTTTCGCGCCCGCCGCCAAACCCGAAAGGACATGAATCGGGGGCCACAGCTATGACAGATACGGTTCTGAGCCTGCGCAACATTTCCAAACGCTTTGGTGGCATCCGCGCTGTCGACGATGTCAGCTTTGACGTCAACAAGGGTGAAATCCTGGGGCTGATCGGGCCGAACGGGTCTGGAAAATCCACGCTGTTCAACTGTGTGCTGGGCCAGTTGAGACCCGACAGCGGCAAGGTGCAGGTCAATGGCCGCAACGTTGCCGGAATGCGGGCCTGCGCCCTGAACAAGCTGGGCGTGGGGCGCACCTTTCAGCAATTGTCGGTCTTTCCGCAGATGAGCGTGCTGGACAACATTATCCTGGCCGGACAAGAGCACCACGGCACGATGTTGTCGCGCCTGTTCGGGCCATCGGATGCCGGGCTGACCGCGCGCGCCGACCAGATGATCGCATTCTTCCAGCTGGAACATCTGCGCGACGAACCGGCCGGCGCCCTGTCCTATGGGCAGCAAAAGCTGGTCGATGCCGCGATGGCCTTCATGGCCGGGCCATCGCTGGTGCTGCTGGATGAACCGGCGGGCGGGGTGAACCTGACCATGCTGGGCAATCTGAAGGACAGGCTTGAAACCTATAACCGACTCAACGGCACAACATTCGTGATCATCGAACACAACATGGAGTTCGTGATGTCGCTGTGCACGCGGATCATCGTTCTGGCCGAAGGTCAGGTCATCGCCGAAGGAAGCCCCGACCAGATCCGGAGCAACCAGCGGGTGATTGATGCCTATCTTGGGGGATAGATCATGCTGGAACTGAAAGACCTTTACGGCGGCTATGGCAAGATCACCATCCTGAACGGGGTTTCCTTCACGATACCCAAGGCCAGCATCACGACCGTGATCGGCCCGAACGGCGCCGGGAAATCAACGGTGTTCAAGGCGATCTTCGGCCTGTTGAACATCCATTCCGGGCAGGTGCTGCTGGAGGGCAAGGATGTCACACGCCAAACCCCCAAGCAGATGATCGACCATGGCGTGACCTATGTGCCGCAGGGCCGCAACGTGGTGCCGCAATTGTCGGTCTATCACAATCTGGAACTGGGCGGCATCACCGCCCCCGATCAGGCGCGGGTCCGCAAACGTATCGAAACGGTCATGGACCAGTTCCCGATGCTGCGCGAATTTCGCAACCGCAAGGCCGTCGAACTGTCGGGCGGTCAGCAAAAACAGCTGGAAGTGGCGCGCTCGCTGTTGCTGGACCCCAAGCTGATCCTGATCGACGAGCCATCCATCGGCCTGTCACCCAATCTGGTGCAAGAGGTTTTTCGCACCCTGCAAGCCCTGCGCGACCAGGGCGTGACGATCCTGATGGTGGAACAGAACGCCAAGGCGGCATTGGCGATGTCTGATTTCGGGCTGGTGCTGGAACTTGGCCAGACCCGCATGTATGACCGTGCGGACAAACTGCTGAACGATCCCAAGGTCGGACAATTGTTCCTGGGCGGCCATATGGCCGACGCCTGACGCCCTGCACGACCCCGACAGACCCATGCAAGAAAGGCCCGCACATGATCATCATCGAAAAGATCAATGAACTGGAAAATTACATCGGCCACGACTTCGACCCCAGCGACTGGATGACCGTGACCCAGGACATGATCAACAAGTTCGCCGAGGTGACGGGCGATGACAACTGGTATCACGTCGATGCCGAACGCGCGGCTCGCGAATTGCCCGGCGGCGCCACCATCGCGCATGGCCTGCTGACACTGTCGCTGATACCCGGCATGACGCGGCAGATCATGACCATCACCAGGCACGGCCGGGCGCTGAATTATGGCTGCGACCAGGTGCGTTATCCCGCCCCCGTCCCTGCCGGCGCCCGCCTGCGCCTGCACATGCGCGTGACCGAGGCCAGCAAGCAAAAAGGCGGCACCATGATCCGCCGCGCCTTCACCATGGAACTGGAGGGCAGCGACCGCCCCGCCCTTGTCGCCGATATGCTGACGCTGGCCTATTAAGGCTGTTGGAAGGGCCAGAATCCATGCAATTCGCGTGTCGTTTTCGTAGCTTACATGGCTTCATTGCATATTCCGAGGTGAATACCGGCTTGCGAATTAAGGACCGGGCTGCCATTGATATCACGTTGAACGGGCAGCATTTGCCTGTTGGCCCGGCAACAAAGCCCGGGCCGAGACAGCGTTACTGGGGGGTTCCCGGGCAGCCCCCGATCAGAGAAGTTAGGGCAAGATGCAAAGCCGATACGTAGTCGTTTATCAGATGGGCAAGGTGGCGAGTACATCCATCGTTGCCACGCTTGACGCGCTTGATGGAATCGACGCGGTTCAAAGCCATTTCCTTGGCGAAAAGGCATTGGCGGATATCATACCCTCCATCACAAACGCGGGTGTAAGCCAGTATTTTTTCAAGCATCAACTGGGACAGTTTCTGCAAAACATAAGAATCACCCGGCGCGTGAACCAGATCCGCGCCGGTCAGACCCGCCTGCGGTTGCTGATCATCTCGCTGACGCGGGAACCGCTTGACTGGGCCAGATCCAGCTTCGTTCAGGATATCGAAGGCTATCTGCCGGGTCTGAAACAGCTGCTTGCCAACCAGGGTATCACGCCCGAAACCGATGAAGAGATCGTCGAGCAAGGGCTTACGCTGGCCCTGAACACGACCTGCGATATTCTTGAGGCAAATGGCGGCGTCGATGCCTTTCTGGCCGCACCGCGCAAAGGTCAGGCGGCTTTCGCCGACACGCCATTCGCCCAAAGCGGCGACGGCAAGCGCATCTTTCACATGCTGCTGCGCCCGATTGACTGGCTGCCCAAACATTTCGAGCCCGCATTGGGTATCCGGCTAGGCCAGATGCAGCAATCGGACGGCATACTGGAATATTCCGACGATCAAACCGATTATGTCATCGTCCGCTATGAAGATATGCAAACCAGCCTGCCCGCCTATCTGACCCGGATCGGCCTGCCCGAAGTTGAAACGTTCAAGCGTGAAAATACCAGCGGCGCCAAGGCCTTTGCACAGGATGTAGCCAACGCATTCAAATCGCCCGCAGGGCAGCGTCTTGCCGCGTTGCTGCGTGACACAGATTATGCGCGAACCTTCGGCTATACGGCGCATTGACCCCGCGTCTTGCCCGTCCTATTTTGCCGCCAGTCGTGGATCGGGCTTGAAGAACCGCGCCATGTTGCGCGCCAGAACGTCCATCTGTTCGGCCGTCAGATAAAATCTGGCCGCCTCTTGCGCGCTGGGCATTGTGGCCATGGCCTCTTCCAGGGTGGGGACGTGATACCATTCTGATTCCGGGATCAGATCGTTCAGCGGCTGAACAAGCTTCTGCATCCTGGGCAGGAATTCCTGCAGCGCCTCGGCGCTGATATAGGGCTTTTCCGACGGAATATCGGGCAATTCATTGGACAGCGCATCACTGACGAATATTCGCGCACGTCGTCCGACATGGCGATGAAATGCGATCTGCAACTGCATTTCGGCACGTGTCAGCGACCGGTTCACCTTTTCGACAGGTGGCTGTTTCAGGGTTCCCGGCGGCAGCTCCAGCCACTGCTCGAAAACGTTTGGCAATGATTTTTTATGCCGTGAATAGTTTCGGACGGTCAGCGTGACGGGCTGATTTTTGACGATATCAAAGAATTTCTTTACACGGTTCAGAAAAGAATAATTCCGCAAGAACATATCAATTGATTGAATGCGCCCCTCTTTCAGGTTCTGCTGATAACCGGATATCGCATGATCAAGCGGATCGCGTATCACCATCAGAAGATGAACATCGCGGCCTTTCGAGGCTTCCCTTATTTCATCCAATAGGGAAAAATTTGTAATGGAAGTGAAGACTGCCTCGTTGGAAAACAATAGCTTGGCTGCACCATTGTCGTCGGTTCCCGCAATCAGATCGCCATATTCGCCGGGCAGGTGATAATTCTTGCCGGTCTTGGGTGCAAAATTCCCCATATTCACGTGGCCCGCCAAGGCCCTGTCCTTTTGTGGGCCAGACACGGGGTATAGAACGCCATGTTCTGCCAATATCGGCGCAGAAACGGCCAGGCTGGACTGAATGAAACTGCTCCCGGTTTTTCCGTGACCGACATGCAGGAAGATCGGTGCATTGCGGGACGAGAACGCATTAGTCGTATTCATTCAGGTCTTTCTTGTAAGCTGATCGAATGCAGCCGTTGAAAATAGATAAATCAATGAAGCCGCCGCTGGGGTAGAGGCGACTTACACTTAACGATCCTGGAAAAATCAGGCGTCGATTTTCACAGCTATCGTATAGCCCAGCCGCTCAAGTGTTTTCTGAATCTTGACCGCCTTGGTGATCATCTCCTTGCGCACTGCCTCGAAGGCTTCCTGTCGCGCTTTGCCGTCAGTCGGAACGGAATCACCAGCCTCCTGGCGCCACAGGGCCTTGGCCAATGCGATCCGGATGTCGCGTTCTTCCTTGGTGATTTCCTTGGTCGCTTCCATTGAAAATTATCCTCTGCTGCTCAAATCAGGATGTCGGACCCGCCGATGAAACCTGTCGGGCGGGCACTGTCTGGCTATCACGAACGGGTCGGATCGGGCAACGGCGGCTTTTCCGCAGCCCAGGCCACAAGCCGCTTTTCGCGCGTTTTGCCTAAATTTTGCCCGCCCGCACCGGCGGCGAAAGCGGCTGACACAGCGCGGATTCACCCCACCCTTGCGAGCCGGACGGGGCACTTGGGCCATGGCCGAGGATCATCCCTCATGCGGGCGACTCAAATCAGGCTGTTTTTTGCGCAGTTCGCGCCGCTTTTGCGGGAATACATCGCATTGCGGGCATCCAGGCGGCGGATTTTCCTCTAGATGCTTGTTTGCGGCCCGAGTCACGATCCTAATCGGGGTGCAGGGTGTCTAGGGTTCCGCCGCACATGCGGGTCAGGTCCGAGAGATGCCGCCGATGCGGTCAATCCCGCACCGGTACACGGCGGGGCAAAATCCCGGGAGAGTACTGCGTTTGGTCAACCAGAATCTCTCCGTTCTGCCATGGGTTGCACCACTCTATCCAAAGCCAGGCGGGACGCAGATAACGGGAGACCGATCATGGACATACGTGCAACGCTTCTGGGTGCCGCGGCGATGGTATCCGTCATTGCCGCCCCCGCCTTCGCGCAGGAAAAAACCGAATTCAAGGTCGCCTGGTCGATCTATGTCGGCTGGATGCCATGGGGATACATGGAAGACAGCGGCATCATGGACAAATGGGCCGACAAATACGGCATTGATGTCGAGATCGTGCAGATCAACGATTATGTCGAATCCATCAACCAGTATACCGCCGGTGCTTTTGACGGGGTTTCGGCCACCAATATGGATACGTTGTCGATCCCGGCGGGCGGCGGCGTTGATACGACCGCGCTGATCGTCGGCGATTATTCCAACGGCAATGACGCGGTTCTGCTGAAAGGCGACGGCGATCTGGCATCGCTGGCGGGCAAGCCTGTCAATCTGGTGGAACTGTCGGTATCGCATTACCTGCTGGCGCGCGCGCTGGACAGCGTTGGCCTGCAAGAGGCCGACCTTGCCGGCGTCGTCAACACATCCGACGCGGATATGATCGCGGCCTTTGCCACCGATGACGTTCAGGCGGTGGTGACATGGAACCCGCTGGTGGCCGAGATCATGGCCATGCCCGGCACGACAAAACTTTTCGACAGCGCCGATATTCCGGGCGAAATCATCGACCTGATGGTGGTGAATACCGAAACGCTGAAGGCGAACCCCAATTTCGGCAAGGCGCTGGTGGGGGCCTGGTATGAAACTATGGCGCTGATGGCTGCGGGCGACAAGGCCGCGCTGACCGAAATGGCCGAAAGCTCGGGCACGGATCTGGACGGCTATATGGCGCAGCTCGGGTCGACCGAGATGTTCTATGACCCCGCCGCCGCCGTGGCCTTTGCCGCCGATCCGGCTCTGCCTAAAACCATGGTCAATGTTGCGGAATTCCTGTTCGACAAGGGCATTCTGGGCGAAGGCGCGCCATCGGCCGATTTCGTGGGGGTCGCCTATCCCGATGGCACCACCACGGGCGATCCGGCCAACGTAAAGTTCCGCTTTGACACGACCTATATGCAGATGGCCGCAGACGGCACGCTGTAGACACAAGGGGCGGGGGCGCAAGCCGACCGGTGAACACGATGCGTCGGATCAATCAGAAACCGGGGCGGCCGCTGGCCATGCTGTTGCTGCTTTTGCCCTTTCTGGCGGTCGTGCTGGCCTATAGCCTGGCCTCGGATATCCGGCGCACGGCCAATCCCGCAGACAAGCTGCTGCCCGCCCCGGCGCAAATCGTGGAAACGGCGGAACGCCTGCTGACCGAACCCGACAAGAGATCGCAAAAGATCCTGTTCTGGCAGGATACCGGCGCCAGCCTGCGCCGCCTGGCGCTGGGGGTGGCGATTGCGGCCGGTATCGGCCTTGTGGCCGGGCTTGGCATCGGACTGTTGCCTTTTGTGCGGGCCGGGCTGGCAGGCTTCGTCGCCGTGGTTTCGATGGTGCCGCCGCTGGCGATCTTGCCGATCCTGTTCATCGTTTTCGGATTGGGAGAAGTGTCCAAAGTCGCCCTGATCGCCATTGGCATCACGCCTTTCCTGATCCGCGATCTGTCGCAGAGGGTGCTGGAACTGCCCGGCGAGCAGTTGATCAAGGCACAGACATTGGGTGCCAGCAGCTGGATCATCGCGATACGGGTGGCCCTGCCCCAGATCATGCCGCGGCTGATCCAGGCGGTGCGGCTGTCACTGGGGCCGGCATGGCTGTTCCTGATCGCAGCCGAGGCGATCGCAGCCGAAAACGGGCTTGGCTATCGCATCTTTCTGGTGCGCCGATACCTGGCGATGGATGTCATCCTGACCTATGTGGCCTGGATCACCTTGCTGGCCTTTGTGATGGATTACGGGCTGCGCCGATTGTCGCAACGGGCCTATCCCTGGGTCGAGGGGGATGGGCTGTGAGTTTCGTCACCGTCGAGGACGTCTTTCAAAGCTATGGCAACCGCCCGATCCTGGAACGGGTGAACGTCACCATCGACGAAGGGCAGTTCATTTCCATCGTCGGGGCATCGGGTTGCGGAAAATCCACCTTTCTGCGGCTGCTTCTGGCACAGGAACGGCCCAGCCGTGGCCGGATCAGCATCGACGGCGCCCCGCCCGCTGTCGAACCGGGGCCGGACCGGGGTGTGGTGTTCCAACGCTATTCGGTCTTTCCGCATATGACGGTGCGCCAGAACCTTGTCGCGGCCCAAAGCTTTGGCGCCAATGGCTGGGGCATGCTGTGGGGTCGCGCCCTGCGCGCCGCGCGCCAGAAGGCCGATGCGACACTTGACCGGATCGGCCTGGCGCATGTGGCCGACAGCTATCCCGCCGCACTGTCGGGCGGAATGCAACAGCGTCTGGCCATCGGTCAGGCGCTGGCGGCAAAACCGCGCATCCTGCTGCTTGACGAACCCTTTGGCGCGCTTGATCCCGGCACCCGGCTGTCGATGCATGATTTCCTGCAGGACCTGCGCGCGGAAACCGGCATGACTGTCTTCATGGTCACCCATGACCTGTCGGAAGGCTTCAAGCTGGGCGACCGCGTTCTGGTATTCGACAAGACCCGCTGGGATCCGCAAGCGCCCGAGGCCTATGGCGCCACCATCACCTATGACTTCGATGCCCGCGATGGCGGCATCCCGTTTCAGCATCTCAAGGAGAAGACCCATGTTCCCGTGCCCTAGCCGCGATCGCAGACCCTCACACCACCCTGCGGATCGCGCGCATGACGAGCGCCGCTTTCATCACCCCGACCTGTCCAAGCTGCTGGGATGGAAGGCGATGCATGCGGAAAAGGACATTCCCGGCAAGGAGTGGGAAAAGGAAAAGGCATGGGCGCTGCGCATGGGTCTTTCGGCGGCGGACAGTATCGAGGATCGCTCGATCCCGACCTTCGCCCGTGGCGAGCTGCCCCATTATGCCGGAATCAACACCTTTCTGAAGGCCCCCTATGCCGAAGACGTGACCGAGGTGGGCGATTACGACGCAACCGTGCTGGGCGCGCCTTTCGACGGGGGCACCACCTATCGCCCCGGCACCCGGTTCGGGCCGCAGGGGGTGCGCAAGATTTCGGCGCTGTATACGCCCTATAACTATGAGATCGGCGTCGATCTGCGCGAAGAAATGTCGCTGTGTGATGCCGGCGACATCTTCACGATCCCGGGCAATATCGAAAAGACCTTTGACCAGATCAGCCGCGCGGTCAGCCATGTATCATCGTCGGGGTCGATGCCGATCGTCATCGGGGGCGATCATTCCATCGGCTTTCCCTGCGTGCGTGGCATCGCGGCCACCACATCCAAGAAGATCGGAATCATCCATTTTGACCGTCACGCCGATATCCAGGAAAAGGATCTGGATGAAAGGATGCACACAACCCCCTGGTTTCATTCAACCAATCTGCCCAATGTTCCCGCCCGCAATCTGGTTCAGATCGGCATTGGCGGCTGGCAGGTCCCGCGCGAGGCGGTCAAGGTCGCGCGGGAACGTCAGACCAACATCATCACCATGTCCGACATGGAACGCATGGGCATCGACAAGACCGTTGAAATGGCGCTGGACATGGCCTGGGACGGGGTCGACATGGTCTATCTGTCCTTCGACATCGACAGCATAGATTGCGGCTTTGTGCCCGGCACCGGCTGGCCCGAACCGGGCGGTTTCCTGCCGCGCGAGGCGCTGGCGCTGGTCAGCAAGGTGGCCGCGGCGGGTATCTGCGGCATGGAACTGGTCGAGGTGTCCCCGCCCTATGACCAATCCGACATCACCGCCCTGATGGGCACGCGGGTGATCGTGGATGTTCTGGGCGCGATGGTTTCGGCCGGGACGCTGGGCGCCCACAAGCGCCATATCGACAAACCCATCGAGGTGCCCATCGGCAGCGACTATTCCGAAGCCACTCATGGCAAACGCTGGACGACACGCGCGAAAGGGAAATAACATGCCGCATGATCATCACCACCACGATGGCGATCACCACGCCCATGACCATAATCACCACCCGACGGGCGCGCATATGCACAGCCATATGCATGATGTCGACATGGCCGCCGAATTGCAGATCCTGTGCGACCAGTTCATCGACGGGTTCTGTTCGGCAAAAGACAAGATGTCCTATCTTCGGCTGGCCGGGGTGCCCCTGGAAAAGACGCCCTTCGGCGGCGGTCCCTCGCTCAAGCTGGTTGATGTGCATCTGACGACCGAATGGCAGGTCGGCACCGCGTCACCCTCTTTCGGTTCGCGCGAGTTGAGCTATCTGCCCTATCCGGGGCAGATGGTCACCGAACGCACCAACATGGGTTTGGTCTATGTCTCGCTCGAGGCCAAGCAGATCACCGATATCCGCGACTTCATCCTGCACAAACAGGCCGCGGAACGCGCCGCCCCGTAACCGCCGGGTCAGGCTGCGCCTTATCCCAGTTCCAGGCTGGCGACCGCGTGAAAGGATGGCGGGGCCGCCACGGGGGGCGGGCCTGAATACATGCGGGCGGTTTCAAATACCGGTGTGAACCCCTGCCCCGTCAGCAGCGCCGCCAGTCGCGGCGCATTGTCAGGCACGTCGATATACAACATCCCGTCGCCAAATTCCGCCGGGGCGCTGGCCAGCAGCGCCAGCACAGCATCCGCATTGCAGGCGTGCAACGGGCCGATCTTGACCCCGTCCCGGCATTTGCGGAATGTCGCGAAATTCTGCCCGGCGGGCCCTTCGGGCAGGCACAGCGTGCGCCGCGCCGTGCTGTCGGAAAACCACGCGCGGGCAAAACGCGCGCGATCGAAACCCGTGGCCTGCCTGTCGGCACCGATCAGCGCCGTGCGATCCGTGGCCGGAACCGCCAAAGGCGCCACGCCCCGCACGATCTGCCCGCCAAAACGCCGGGTGCGGCCATGAAGGACAAAGCCCGACCGGGCATAATTCGCCTGCTGGTCCGGCACACCGTCCAGCCCGATGCAGCGTGCCCCCGCATGGCGCAGGCCCGCGCGCCAGACCTCTGTGCCATGGCCCTGCCCGCGCCAGCCCGGCTGGCAGATATACAGCCCCAGAAAGGCATGGTTCGGGTCATGATTGACCACCGCTATGGCCGCGACGGGGCGGCCGGCAACTTCCTTGATAAAAAACCCGCCCGGATCCGCGGCGAAAAAGGCGGCGGCGTCATCCAGACCGGGATTCCAGCCCTCGGCGGCGGCCCAGTCCAGAACCAGGGCCAGGTCATCCGCCGTCATCCGCCGCACCGTCATGGGCGCAGCGCATCCCGCAGCGACCGGGCCGGCGCGGTTCTGTCCTTTAGGTCAAGCGCGGTGTGCAGATCGACCAGATGGCTGCGCATCAGTTCCTCGGCCCGCTGGCCGTTTCCGGCTGCGATCGCCTCGACCAGCGCGTGATGGGCGAAACTTTCGCACAGCGCGCTTTCACGCCGCCAATACAGCGCGATGATCAGTGACGAGCGCGCAATCAGCGCCTCGATGAAACCGGCAATCGTGGCCTGATCGGCAATGCGGGCGATTTCGATATGGAAACTGCCCGACAGCCGCAGCGCCCGGCCATGATCGGCGGCGGCCAGGGCCGCATGTTCATCGGCGATATGCCGTTTGAGCAGCTCGATATCTTCCGGTCTGGCGCGGGCCGCCGCCGTGCGCGCCGTGCGCGGCTCCAGCAATTCGCGGGCCTCGAACACCTCGCGCGCCTCGGTCAGCGAGGGCTGCGCCACGAAGGCCCCGCGATTGCGCTGAATCTCGACCAGTTGAATATGCGCCAGCGACTGAAGCGCCGCCCGCACCACGGTGCGCGAGACGCCGAAGATTTCGCCGATCTCGTCCTCGCCCAGCTTGGTGCCCGGGGCCAGCCGATGTTCGTGAATGGCCAGCGACAAGGCCGCCGCCACCGAATCGCCCGCGGCGTTCTTGATCAATGACGAGGCTGGGATGGTCTGTTTGTTCATCGTGATCCTTACCCTGTATTTATTGTCAGACGGGCCCCCGCCTTACAAGACGGCAAGGGCGCGCGAGTCGCTGCCGCCGATGCATCCATCATTGTATACAATATTGTGTCCATAATTTGAGCATTGCCCCGCTATCGCGCGCAAGCATTGGGCAAGGCCGGTTTTTGCCCCGCGCAACGCACACATTCATTTGTCAGCCCGACATCGGCGCGCTCTCATCGCCACAATGGAAGGGCTGCCATGATCAAAACCGACACAGACCTGGAACTGATAAGCGTGACCAAGCGCTATGGCGCGACGGTTGCCGTCAATGCCGTCAGCCATCGCTTCAGGCCTGCAAGCTATACCTGCCTGCTGGGTCCGTCGGGATGCGGAAAATCATCGACCCTGCGCATGATTGCCGGGCATGAAAGCGTGTCGGACGGGTCGATCCTGCTGGGCGGGCGCGACATCTCTCATCTGCCGCCCGCCCGGCGCGGCACGGCGATGATGTTTCAAAGCTATGCCCTGTTCCCGCATCTGTCGGTGATCGACAACGTGGCCTTCAGCCTGAAGATGAAGGGCGAAGACGTCGGCCCACGCCGCCGCAAGGCCGCCGAAATGCTGGAACTGGTCGATCTGACACAGCTGAGCGACCGCATGCCGGACCAGTTGTCAGGCGGGCAGCAACAGCGCGTCGCGCTGGCGCGCGCGCTGATCACCCGCCCGCAGGTCTTGCTGCTGGACGAACCCCTGTCGGCGCTGGACCCGTTCCTGCGCATCAGGATGCGCGCCGAACTGCGCAAGCTGCAGCAAGAGCTGGGCATCAGCTTTGTCCATGTCACGCATGGTCAGGATGAAGCACTGGCGCTGGCAGATGAAATCGTCCTGATGAACAATGCCGTGATCGAACAGGCCGGCCCCGCCCGCGATGTGTTCAACGCCCCGAAAACCGAATTCGTGGCGCGGTTCATGGGCGGGCATAACGTCATCGCCCTGCCCGACGGGCATTTTGCCATCCGCGCCGATGCCGTTGGCCTGACCAGCCCCGATGCGGGCCGGCTGCAGGCCGCGATCACAGGCATCGAATATCAGGGCACCCATGTTGCAGTCACTGCGCGCACCGTGGGCGATCAGGATGTGACCGCCCTGCTGGCTGACCGGCTGTTCTATCAGCATCCCCATAACCCAGGCGACCGGGTCGGTCTGATCTGGGACCAGGAAAACCTTCACCAACTGGCCACCGACCACAACCCGACAAGGAGATGAGGACAATGACCCAAGTGAACAGAAGAAGCCTGCTGAAAGGTGGCGCCGCCTTTGCCGCCGCCAGCACGCTGGGCGCGCCGATGATCTGG
>NZ_JBSRVX010000040.1:0-5666 GCF_055134745.1 Actibacterium sp. | reverse complement strand
CTGGTCATGATGCCTTATCCGCGATTTGCAGGGTGGGGGAAAGCACCCCGGGGCTGGACATCGGGGGATCGCAAAGGGCAAACAGGCGATCACACCAGACCGGAGAGGCGAATGGATATCGACGAACTTGCCAGCCGCATCCTGAACTGCGACCGCCGGGCGCTGGCCCGCGCGATCACGCTGGTCGAAAGCGGGCGCGAGGATCACCGCGCGCAGGCCGTGGCGCTCTTGGACCGGCTGGCCGGATCGGGGCGGCAGGCGCTGCGCATCGGGCTGTCGGGCACGCCCGGCGTGGGCAAATCGACCTTTATCGAATCCTTCGGCATGATGCTGACGGGCCAGGGGCTGCGGGTGGCGGTGCTGGCGGTCGATCCCAGTTCGGCGCGCTCGGGCGGCTCGATCCTGGGCGACAAGACGCGGATGGAGCGTCTCGCGCGCGATCCGAACGCCTTTATCCGCCCCTCGCCCAGCCAGACCGCGCTGGGCGGCGTCGCACGGCGCACCCGCGATGCGGTGGCCCTGTGCGAGGCGGCGGGCTTCGATGTCGTGCTGATCGAAACCGTGGGGGTGGGGCAATCCGAAACCATGGTGGCCGAGATGGCGGATCTCTTCATCCTGCTGCTGGCCCCTGCGGGGGGGGATGAATTGCAGGGCGTCAAGCGCGGCATTATGGAAATGGCCGATATCATTCTGGTCAACAAGGCCGATGGCGATCTGAAATCGGCGGCGATGCGCACCTGCGCCGATTACGCCGGCGCGCTGCACCTGCTGCGCCGCCGCCCGCAGGACCCGGACGGGTTTCCAAAGGCGATGACAGTTTCAGCGATGCAGGAGGAAGGTCTGGCAAAGGCCTGGGACGAAATGACGGTGCTGGCGGATTGGCGGCGCGAACAAGGGTTTTTCACCGCGCGGCGGGCCGAACAGGCGCAGCACTGGTTCGATGAAGAGGTGCGGCTTGGCCTGCTGGCCCGGCTGGAGCGCGATCCCGCGGTCAAGGCGCGCATGCGCGAACTGGGCAGCCACGTGGCGCGGGGAGAGACCAGCGTTTCGGGGGCAGTGGCGCAGATGCTGGCGGAATTGTCAGTGGGGCGCGATCAGAACTGAAACCCGATGCCGACCGACAGGAACGGTGTCGCCTTGAGCTGGGACAGGTCATTGTTCATGCGGGCGATTTCATTGTCAAAGCCGGCCTGTTCGACAGGGGTCAGGCTGCCCCCTTCGGCGACCAGGCGATAGGTGCCGATCTTGGCCCCCACATCGCCCGACAGCAGGATCTTGCCCCCCATCGGATAGGCAAAGCCCATCGAGAAGACCGGTTGAATATCGTTTTTCTGGGCAAGCCGCACGTCGAAGGTGCCGGAATAGGTGGTGCCGTCGATGGTGGGGTTGGTCACGGTGGCATTGGCGCGGTATCCGCCCAGTGCCAGACCGCCCGACACCCGAAAACCGTTTTCGAATGGCCGGTAATCGGCCAGGACAATGGCCGATGTAAGGTCGGCCTTCCCGGTTAGGATGTTTCCGTCATCATCGGTATAGGAGCCATCCCTGCCGCCAAAATAGACCGGCGCGCGCACCGACAATGTGGGACTGACAATATAAGAGGGCACGACGGACAGCCCAAGGCTGGACAGGCCAAGCTCGACCGAAGTTCCGACAAGCGATTGCGCCTGAGCCGGAGCACACAGGAAAAACCCCAAAGCTATTGCAATTGATCTGAATACCATGACACCCGGCTTCGCTCTATCTGCTGTCAGTAAAAATCCCTTTGGTTAGAAATTCGTTTCCGAACCAATCATTTTGGCGGAATTTTGATGGCAGCAATAAGGCATGGCCCGCAGAAGCAAAATCAATCGCGCCCGGGCCGCGATGGGATGCGGTTCAGCCGAAAAATTATGCAATAATCTGACGGTTGTGCCAGATTATTGCAGCAATGGCATGGGATCGACGCTTTCGAATCCCTGACGGACCTCGAAATGCAGGAAAGCCGGATCGCCGGCGCGCAAGGTGGCAATGGGTTGCCCGCGCGTGACCGTATCGCCCTTGGCGACCTTGATATTGTCGATATTGGCATAGACGGTCAGCAGGTTGTCATCATGGCGGATCACCAGAATCGGCACCTGTTCGGTATCCCGGGTGATTGCGGCCACGGTGCCACCCTTTGCCGCCTGAACGGTCGTTCCGGGGGCGGCAGCGATGTCGATCCCTTCGTTCTTCTTCTTTTCATAGCCGCGGATGATCTTGCCCGAAACCGGGAAGGCCAGTTGTGACGTGACTGTCTTTTCGGCCTTCAAGTCGGGCGAGGGGGGCGCGGGCGTCGGCTTGGCGGCGGGCACGGTCTTTTCCGCCGGCAGCGGTCGCGATGCGCTGGGTGGCACGGGCACCGAAGACAATTCACCGGGTTTGCTGACGGTGGCAACCGTGGCCGGGGCGGCCTCGGTCAGCGGTATCATCAGATACTGGCCCTCGCGCAGGCTCAGATCCGGGCCCAGACCGTTCCATTCAGCCAGGGCGCGCGGCGAGACATTGTAAAGCCGCGCGATGGAATAGGCCGTTTCGCCACGCTGAACCTGGTGGCGCAATGGTTCCGGCGATGCGGGCGCCGCGGGCGCGACGGCCCCGGTTGTGGGCGGGGGCAGCGGCGCGGCAGTGATGGCGCCGGCATTGCCATCGGCGCGCGCGATGGCCGATCCGGCAATGGCGCTGATATCGGTGGCGCCGGGCGTCGGGGCCTCGACCCGCCGCGGTAGGGCCAGAACCTCGCCCTCGCGCAGGGCGACGCCCAAGGGGATGGCGTTGAAGCTGCTCAGTTCTTCGGGCGGCAGGCCAACGCGGGCGGCCACGTCCGAAACGGTATCGCCGCGACGGGCCACGGCGACCTGATAGGTGGGATAGGAAATAACGCCTCGCTCATCAGTCTGGGGCGGCGGCAGGGCCTGATTGCGCGCCGCATCCGAGGTATCAATTCCCGGAACATCGCGCATGTCGAAATCGAAGTTTTCACAGCCTGTCAGGGCTATGAGTGCGGTGCAGACCAGCACGGCCTTCAGGCGCAGGGGGTAGGGGGCTGTCATCGCTCACTCCTCAATCATCCGGGCCCATGTTGATCCGGGCCTTAACACTGGTCAGTCCTGTCCAAGTCCTTCGACCAGGGGCACGAAACGCACCGGTCGCAACTCGTGATAGTCAAAGCCCGACGGGGTGCGCGTGACACGGATCAGGCCTTGCACCGTATCCGACTGTCCCACCGGCAACACCATGATACCCCCCTCGCGCAGTTGCGCCAAGAGCGGACCTGGCGGGTCTTCGGCGGCTGCGGTCACAATGATGCGGTCAAACGGGGCCTGATCGGGCAAACCATGCGATCCATCGGCCAGAATCGCCGTGACATTGGTCAGGTCAAGCCGGTCGAACACCGCCTGGGCTTCGCGCACCAGACGGCGATGGCGTTCCACCGTATAGACGCGCCGCGCCAGCTGCGACAGGATCGCGGCCTGATAGCCCGACCCGGTGCCCACCTCCAGCACCTTGTCGCGCGGCTGCACGTTCAGTGCCTGCGTCATCAGCCCCACCACCGAAGGCTGGCTGATCGTCTGGCCGCAGGCAATGGGCAGCGGCATGTCCTCATAGGCGCGGCTGGTGAACAGACCCCGCACGAAATCGCCGCGGTCGATCGATTCCATGGCGTTCAGAACCCGGCTGTCGGTCACGCCTTTGGAACGGAGCGCAAACAGAAACTGCATTTTCCGTTCGGCGGCGTCGGTCATTCCAGCATCTCTTTCACCCGGGGCAGGGCATCATGGGCGGTCAGATCGGCCCGCAGGGGGGTCACGGCAATATATCCTTCAAGGCAATCGGTCACATCGGTGCCCGGCAAGGTCTGATGCGCCTGTCCGCCGCCCTTGATCCACAGGAACTTGCGCCCCGAGGGTGACATATGCGGCTCGACCCCGAAATAGGCGTCGCGGCGGTATCCCTGCGCGCCGACGCGCAGCCCGCGAACCTTGTCGGCGGCGATGGGTGGAAAGTTGACGTTGTAGAACAGCCGGTAATCGTGATCGTCCCACAGCCCCTTGTCCAGAAGGGCGCGAATCGTGGCCACGCCATGTTCGGCGGCGGCATCGAACATGGCCTCGCGCGGGGTTTTGGGGCCCAGATATTGTGACAGGGCGATTGCCGGCAATCCTTGCAGCGCCGCCTCCATCGCGCCGCCAACGGTGCCCGAATACATGACGTTCTCGCCTGCATTATTGCCGCGGTTCACGCCTGACAGCACCAGATCGGGCCGCTTGCCGACCATCACGTCATAGATGCCGGCCAGAACGCAATCGGCGGGCGAACCTTCGGCTGCAAAACGGCGCGGACCCAATTCGGCGATCATCATCGGATGGGTATAGGAAATCTTGTGCGCCACGCCCGATTGTTCAAAGGCGGGCGCAACGGTCCAGACTTCGCCATCCGGCCCGGCGATCTGTGCGGCGATCTTCTCCAGCACATGCAGACCGGGGGCGTTTATTCCGTCGTCATTGGTCACCAAGATGCGCATCGCCGCCCGTTCCTTTGCCTGCTGTGTTCCTCAATAGTAGAGGGGGGCAGGGGCGGCAAGCACCTCGGCGCGCTTTGGCCTGTTCAGGCCAAAGCGGCGATCAGGCGGGCGGCCTCGGCATGGGGATCGGCCAGAGTGCTGCGGTCTTCACCGGGATAAAAGCGCCCCCGCGTTGCCGTCGGCATCGGCGCGGGGGTGAAAGAGATCACCCGCGGCGCCCCGGTCTTGCGGGTTTCGGCGGCCCAACTGTCGAACAAGGCCCGCTGGGCGGCCTTGGCGGCGGCATAGGCCCCCAGGAATTTTCCCTGCGCCGGATCATCGACATGCACCGCCACCCCCTTTGGCGCGGCCTGCAACAGCGGCGAAATGAACGGGATCAACAGCCCGGTCGCGGTGACATTCGTGGCCACCACCCTGGCCCAGTCCTTTTCGTCAAGGTGATCGACCGGGGTCAGGGGGGGCACATGAATTGCGCAATGCACCCAGGCGTCCAGATGCCCCCAGCGATCATGAATGCTGCGGCACAGCTGGCGCATGGCGTCGGGGTTGGTGATATCCATCGGCGCCAGCGTGGCCTGACCACCCCGTGCCTTGATACGGTCGTCCAGATCCTCCAGCGCGCCGACGGTGCGGCCAAGGGCCACGACATGCCAGCCTGAGACGGCCAGCCCTTCGGCGACGGCGGCGCCAAAGCCGCGCGATGCACCGGTGATCAATGCAAGTTTTGTCATGCGCGCGGTTTGGATCGGATCGCGCCTGCGGTCAAGGGGCCGCGCGGTGGATGACGCAGTCCGATAGCGACGCCTGCGGCGTCATTGCAAAGGGTCGCCGCCCACGGGCGGCTTCCATGCCTGCGGCGCGGGTATTTTGACCAAGAATAAACGGCCTATCACCTTGGAGAAATACTCTCGGGGGGAAGGCGCCGCAGGCGCCGTGGGGGGCAGACAGCCCCCCTTATTGCGCGGCCTTCAGGGCAAAGCCTTTCGCGATCATATCGGCTGGTTCCACCGGATACTCACCGGAAAAACAGGCGTCGCAATATTGCGGGGTCTTGGCGTTGCGCCCGCCCGCCTCGCCGGCGGCGCGATAGAGCCCGTCGAGAGAGATGAAGCGCAGGCTGTTC
>NZ_JBSRVX010000039.1:0-46580 GCF_055134745.1 Actibacterium sp. | reverse complement strand
CCCAAAAGCCTGCCTCATGCGTGCCGCCTTCGGGGGTGGGCACGGTGTTGCAATAGGATTGCGTGAACCCGTCACGCGCGGGCGTCCAGTTGATCGCCCATTCGACCTTGCCCGGCGTGTTGAACTTTTCGGCAAAATCCACGGTCCCGGCAAAGGGCTTGTCGGCATAGGTGGCGATCTTGCCCAGCGTGTCGGTCAGGTAATCGGCAAGTCCGCCGGGAAAGTGGAATGTCGCCTCAACCGGGGTTTCGCCATCGTCGATCGCGGATTTCCAGCGGATTTCCACGCCCGAAAACAGGTAAGCCTTGGAGCGGATGGATTTGAACAACCGCGCGGGTTTGAAACGATGGCTGCCGAAAATCTGTTCATCGGGGTGAAAGGTCACCGATGTGCCGCGCCGGTTGGGGGCGGGGCCGATCTTTTGCAGCGGGCCTTGGGGGATGCCGCGCGAAAATTCCTGCGCCACCAGTTCGCGGTTGCGCGCCACCTCGACCCGCAGGTGATCGGACAGCGCGTTCACGACGGAGGCACCGACGCCGTGCAGCCCGCCCGATGTCTGATAGGCCTTGCCGCTGAATTTACCGCCCGCATGCAGGGTGCACAGGATCACCTCCAGTGCGGATTTGCCGGGAAACTTGGGATGCGGATCGAACGGCATGCCGCGGCCGTTATCGCGGATGGTGATGGAATTGTCGGCATGCAGGTCAACCTCGATCCGGTTGGCATGGCCCGCCACGGCCTCGTCCATCGAATTGTCCAGAATCTCGGCCACCAGATGGTGCAGCGCGCGTTCATCGGTGCCGCCGATATACATGCCGGGGCGCTTGCGCACAGGTTCCAGCCCTTCCAGCACTTCGATGGAGGAGGCGTCATAAAGTTCGGGATCGGCCCCGGAGAGGAGGTCTTCGGCCATGCTGCTGCTCTTTGCTTTTGGTTGGGGCGCAGTATGGCAGGGGTTGCGGTCCGATGGAAGCGGTTCGGCGGGATGTTACGTCGGGCGAGTGCTGCAATCGGTATTGGCGCGCCCGCATTTCCCTGAAAGGATAGGCCAGCAACAGGGGGGCGAATATGGAACTGGGTCTGACGGGGCGCGTGGCGCTGGTAACGGGGGCATCCAAGGGGATCGGGGCAGGTATTGCGCGGGCACTGGCGGCCGAAGGGGTGAACCTGCATCTGGTGGCGCGGCGCGGCGATGTGCTGGCGGCTTTGGCAGATGAATTGCGTGCGGCACATGGGGTGGATGTCACCGCCCATGCCGCCGATCTGGGGCAGTCTGGGGCGCCCGGCCAACTGGCGGCGGTCGTGGGCGCGGTTGATATTCTGGTCAACAATGCCGGCGCCATTCCGGGGGGCGATCTGTTCACGGTGGATGACGCGACCTGGCGCCAAGCCTGGGATCTGAAGGTGTTCGGATATATCGACATGTGCCGCCAGTTCTATCCGGCGATGCAGGAACGCGGCAGGGGCGTGATCGTCAATGTCATCGGGTTGGCCGGGGAACGCCCCGATGCGGGCTATATCGCGGGCAGCGCGGGCAATGCGGCCCTGATGGCCTTTACCCGCGCGCTGGGCGGGCGCAGCCCTGATCACGGCATCCGGGTGGTGGGTGTGAACCCCGGCCCGGTGGAAACCGATCGTATCCGCACGCTGATGCAGGCGCGCGCCCGCGACAAATGGGGCGATGCCAGCCGCTGGGCGGAATTGCAGGGCGGCTATCCCTTTGGCCGGGCGGCAAAGGTCGCGGAAATCGCCGATCAGGTGGCGTTTCTGGCCAGCGACAGGGCCGGTTATACCAGTGGCACGATCGTGACGGTGGATGGCGGGGCAACCACACGGGGGCGCTAGGACGGCTCATCGGGCTTGCCGTTGTCAGCGCGCCGCCCTAAGCGAAGGCGATGGACACCGCGATGACATATCCCCGCCATGCCGCGGCTTTGCTGCGGCTGGGGCTGCCGCTGATCGGCAGTCAACTGGCGCAATATGCGATCACCCTGACTGATGGGATCATGCTGGGCCGCTATGATATCGGCGCGCTGGCGGGCGAGGTTCTGGGCGGCGGATTGTTCATCATGCTGTTTATCTTCGGGGCAGGCTTTGCCTTCGCGGTGACGCCGATGGTGGCCACGGCGGCCGCCGGGGGCGAACACCGCCAGGTGCGCCGCGTTACCCGAATGGGGATGTGGATATCGGTCAGCTTCGGGGTGATGACCCTGCCGGTCATGATCTGGTCCGAACCGTTGTTTCTGGTGCTGGGTCAGAACCCTGCGGTGGCGGCTACGGCACAGGATTATCTTGCGATCCAGGGCTGGTCGATCCTGCCTGCGCTGCTGGTGCTGGTGCTGCGCAACTTCCTGTCGGCGCTGGAACGCACGCGGATCGTGCTCTTTGTCACGCTGGGTGCGGTCGGGTTGAACATCTTGCTCAACTACGCGCTGATCTTTGGCAACTGGGGCGCGCCGGAACTGGGCGTGCGCGGCGCGGCGATTGCATCGGTGTCTGTCAATCTGGCCTCGGTTCTGGCGCTGGTGGCCTATGTCATCCGCGTCACGCCGGAACATGCCATTTTCGCACGCCTGTGGCGGCCCGACTGGCAGGCTTTCGGTCAGGTGTTCCGGCTGGGTTGGCCCATCGGCGTGACAAACCTGTCCGAGATCGCGGTATTCGCTTTGGCGGCGGTAATGATGGGGTGGCTGGGCACGGTGCCGCTGGCCGCGCACGGGATCGCGATTCAGATAGCGGCGACGACCTTCATGCTGCATCTGGGGCTGTCCGGTGCGGCGACGGTGCGCGCGGCGCGGGCGCGCGGGCAGGGCGACGCCCTTGGGCTGCGCCGCGGGGCGCTGGTGGCGATGGCGCTGTCGGCGGCCATCGCGGCGATGACGGTGGTTGTCTTCCTGACCCTGCCAAAGACGCTGATCGGGTTTTTTCTGGACGCGGCCGCCCCGCAGACCGCGCAGGTCATGGCGATTGGCACGGTGCTGCTGGCGGCGGCGGCGCTGTTCCAGTTGGGCGATGCGATGCAGGTCATCGCGCTGGGGCTGCTGCGCGGCATTCAGGACACGCGCGTGCCGATGGTCATGGCGTTGGTCAGCTATTGGCTGATCGGATTGCCGGTCAGTTACGGGCTGGGCTTCGGGCTGGGCTGGGGTGGGGTCGGCATCTGGCTGGGTCTGGCGCTGGGCCTGTTTTCTGCGGCCGGGCTGATGATGGCGCGGTTCTGGCTACCCCTGCGGGCAGATGGAACGGGCCCGCAATCACCCTGAAGGCGCCTATGCCTGCTGTCAGCCCTTGTCGCCCTGCAACAGCCGGTCGGCCTTTTTGCGCACCAGCACCGTTCTGAGATCATGCATCGCCAGCAACAGCGCATCTGTCACCAGTTCAAGCTGTTCGTCGGTTGCCCTGGTCTGAACCCAGCCGGCGGTCAGGTTCAGGTGATCGACCGCGCGCAGAATATCGTCGATATCGCGCTCTTCCAGAACCGCGCGGCGATCGGTGATCCAGCCTTCGATCACCTCGATATCTTCAGGTGACAGAACCCGGTCGCCATGCGGTTTGATCTCGCCATTGCGGATGTTGACCACTGCGATCTGATCCATATCCAGCCGCCGCTGCCGGTTCTCGGTGTCGATCCGAAACACCAGCGCGCCGTTTTCACGGGTGCGGAAGTAATAGTCGGGCAGATCGGCGGGCATTGGACCTCAACTTAGTTTGGCGCAGAAGTCCTGAATGCGGGTGCAGGCCGCGCGCAAGGCGTCATCTGCCGTAGCGTAGCTGACCCGGAAGTTTGGCGAAAGCCCAAAGGCCGCCCCGAACACCACGGCCACGCCCGCCTCTTCCAGCAGGGCGGTGGCGAATACCTCGTCATCGGTGATTTTCACACCGGCCGGTGTGGTCTTGCCGATACAGCCCGCGATGGAGGGATAGACATAGAACGCGCCTTCGGGAACCGGGCAGGTGATGCCGGGGGCGGCATTCAGCATATCCACCACCATATCGCGGCGTTTCTGGAACAGCGCGTTATTGACCGGGATGAAATCCTGCGGGCCATTCAGCGCCTCGACCGCGGCCCATTGGCTGATCGAACAGGGGTTCGACGTGCTTTGCGACTGGATCTTGCCCATCGCGGCGATCAGATCTTTGGGGCCAGCGGCATAGCCGATGCGCCAGCCGGTCATCGCATAAGCCTTGGACACGCCATTACAGGTCAGCGTGCGGTCATACAGGCGCGGTTCGACCTGGGCCGGCGTGCAGAATTCGAAATCGCCATAGATCAGATGTTCATACATATCATCGGTCATCACCCAGACATGGGGATGACGCAGCAGCACATCGGTCAGCTCTTTCAATTCATCCCAAGTATAGCCCGCCCCGGTCGGGTTTGACGGCGAATTGAAGATGAACCATTTGGTTTTGGGCGTAATCGCGGCCTCAAGCTGATCTGCGGTCAGCTTGAACCCCGTCTGCATCGACGCCTGCGCAATCACCGGTGTGCCGCCGGCCAGCAGAACCATGTCGGGATAGCTGACCCAATAGGGGGCGGGAATGATCACCTCGTCACCGGGGTTCAGCGTGGCCATCAGCGCGTTATAGAGCACCTGCTTGCCGCCCGTGCCCACCGTCACCTGTGCGGGGACATAGTCCAGCCCGTTGTCCCGCTTCAGCTTGGCACAGATCGCGGCCTTCAACTCGGGGATACCATCAACGGCGGTATATTTCGTCTTGCCCGCATCAATCGCGGCTTTGGCGGCATCCTTGATGTTCTGCGGCGTGTCGAAGTCGGGCTCGCCCGCGCCCAGGCCGATCACGTCCTTGCCGGCGGCGGCCAGTTCGCGCGCCTTGTTTGTCACCGCGATGGTGGGCGAGGGTTTGACACGGGACAGGGTTGCAGACAGGAAAGACATGGATGCCTCGGGTTTGAATTTGGGTGAAACCTCTCATAGGGTGCGCGCAAACCAGCCACAAGAAGCTTTCATGACACGCCCGCCGCAATTGAAAAAGGACGACCGCCCCCGTGACCGAAACACATGAGATCCGACTGAAGCGCATGACGATGCGGGCCTGGCATCGCGGCACGAAGGAAATGGACATGATCATGGGCGGCTTTGCAGACGCCCATCTTGCCAGCATGGGCATGGCCGATCTGGATATACTGGACGCCCTGATGGAGGAGAACGACCAGGACCTGTATCAGTGGGTTACCGGCCAGGTCGCCCCCCCCGACAGATTTGCGGGGATCATCGCGAAAATGGCCCGCCATGCCGGCGCGCGCTGAGGCCACGCAAATTTAACCGAATCTTTGAACCTCGTGCCTATCCCTGTCCGGGCGAACGGATGGAGTAAGATATGAGTATTCAGACCCCGATCCCGGCACAGACGGCCGGTGGGCTTGTCAGCGGCTATCAGGAAACGCTGGCGCTGATCGAGCGGTTGCACCGGCTGTTGCTGGACGTGATCAAGGACGAATTCGAACGCGTCGGCATCATCGAAATCAATCCCGTTCAGGGGCTGCTGCTGTTCAACATCGCCGATAACGAGGTCACGGCGGGTGAATTGAAAAGCCGCGGCTATTATCAGGGCTCGAACGTTTCCTATAACCTGAAAAAGTTGGTCGATCTGGGCTTCATGCATCATCAGCGTTGTGAAATCGACCGCCGGTCGGTGCGGGTGCGCCTGACGGCCAAGGGCCGCGCCGTGCGTGACCAGATCGCCGATCTGTTCATGCGCCATGCCGAAGGGCTGGACGCAAAGGGTATCATCGGCCGCGACGGGCTGGAGGATGTAACGACCTTCCTGCGCCGGATGGAACGATACTGGACCGACCAGATCCGCTATATCTATTAGGCAGGCTGCGCGCTACCAGTGGCCGGTGTTTTCCATGCTGGCCCAGGGTTCGGCCGGGGCCTTGGCACCCCCCGCCTGCAACAGTTCGACCGACACATTATCGGGGCTGCGCACAAAGGCCATGCGCCCGTCGCGCGGCGGGCGGTTGATCGTGACGCCGTTATCCTGCAGGTGCTGGCACAGCGCATAGATATCTTCGACCTCATAGGCCAGATGGCCAAAATGGCGGCTGTCCGAAGGCAACCCGTCATCACCATCCCAGTTGAAGGTCAGCTCGACCGGGCATTCGCTTTGGCCCGGGGGCGCCATGAAGACCAGCGAGAACCGCCCGGCCTCGTTATCAATGCGCCGTGTCTGGCGCAGCCCGAGCAATTCGTAAAAAGCCATGGATTTTTCCAGGTCTTTCACCCGGACCATCGTGTGAAGATATTTGATCTGCATGAACGTCTCCAAATCCCCTGATTGATCTAGCCCAGCATAGCGCGCCGCGCGGCCAATCAGAAGACCGACCGGAACCCCAACGTCAGGCCCACGGCCTCGGTTTCATAGATCGAGACGTTAGAATTGTTCTGCTCTACCCGCAGCCCCAGTTCAGGGGCAAAACCATAGTAATTCAGGCCCGGCAGCACCGCATTCAGACCAATCGACAACCGATGATCCCGGCGGGGGGCGCTGGTGTATAGCGGCCTGTCGTAATCACGCTGTTCCAGGCCCATCGTCACCGACAGGGCCACACTGCCGATCGGACGCCCCCATGCATAGGTCAGGGTGGCCAGGCCGGCCTGATGCGCGATTGCTGCCGAGGCCGAACTGGTATCGCGCAGGGCCACGGACACCTGCCACTGATCGCCATTCTCGCGCCGATGCGACCAGTCCAGCCCGGTGGCCAGCGTATCGGACCCGTTCAATGGACCATCATGGCGCCACTGCCGGTCAGCCTGCACCGACAGGCGCAGCTGGTTGCGCGGGGTCAAGGCGAAGACGCGCGCGATACTGGCCTGCGCAAAATCCGACAAGGTCGATCCACCATACCAAGTCTTGCCCGCCCGTAATTCACCGTCAAGAAAATCACCTCTCTGGCCGATCGGAATATTGCCACCCGTCATCAGGCTGACCGACTGAAACGCCAGATCGGCCCCCGACAGGGTCGGGGCCTGCGCGCGGGCCGCTTGCGACATGGCATAGGCCCGCCCTTCAACGGCGACTCCCGCGCGCCACTGGGTCACACCGCTGGTGCGAAATCGATATGTGGTATCGACCCCATAGCGCAGTTCGGTCCCCGACAGCGCCTTTGCGCCGCCGCTCAGCGCGAAGGGCAGGCCGCCGATCACGATCGTATCGGATTTCGACCCGTTATTGATGTTCGATGACGGGCTGATGCCCAGAGTGATCTGCGTGCTCCAGGGGTTTCGACTGCGGACATAGCCGAAATCGCGCTGGGCAATGGCGGCCATTTGCGGGGTGGGCGCGTAATGGGCCGCCCGGCGCAACCAAAGCTGCGCCCATGTGCGCCGCCCCGCCGAGGCCTGCGCCTGGGCCATCACCATCGCGGCGGCAAAGCGATCGGGGTCGGTCCGGGCAATGCGCCAGGCACGGCGCGCCGCACCGATGGCCAGATCGAACTGCCCCAGATTGCGGGCCGCACGGGCGCGGGCGATCAGGGCGAACCCGTCATCGGGATCGCGCCGCAGCAAGGCCTGCGACAGGGCCAGCGCGGTCTTGTCGTCATGCACATCCAGCGCATAACGGACGGCGGCGCGCATCTCGTCGGGGTTTAGCGTAACGGGTTGGGCAACCGCCGGATGCGACAGCCCCATCCATATCGCGGCGATCAGCGCGCGGCAAAGCCAGCGCATGTGATCAGGGCCGATACAGGATGAAGCCGCCGGTTTCGCGCACGGTCACGCCGGTGGCGCGCGGGTCTTGTGCCTCGACCACGATCACGCCGACGATTTCATCGGCATTGGCCCCCGCCAGCAGGCCGTAATATTTGCCGCTTTCGAATTGGGTCAGCCCGGCGGATGTGTCCAGCACGAAACTGTTCAGATCGCCCGAGATTTCGCCGTTCCTGTCCATGACACCGGGCCCGACCGTGAAGTTGAGCGAGGGCAGCGCGACGAATGTGCCGCCATATTCAGTTGAAAGCGCCGTCAACATGCCGGCGGTGATATCAGTGCCGTTGGCATCGAAAATCCGGCGGTTATAGACCACACCGGTAATCGCGCTGCCATTGTTGAAATCGTTGAAATCAATCGAGGCCTGCATGTCGCCGGTGGCGTATTCCAGGCCCGACTGATTCTGGAAATCGCGCAAGGCCGCGTATTGGCCGGAATAATTCGCCTGCCCGCTGGAGGGCAGATTGACCCCGATGTTGCGACGATACAGGAAGCCGCCAAAGCCGTAATTGACATAGGCCCCCGTGCGAACCACGGCAAATTCGGTCGTGGGGGCGCCGCCGGCGGTATTGGTGCTGCGTGCGTAAATGGCCTTGTGCGGGAATTGCGAGATGGGCACGCCGGTCAACGGATCGCTGAAAAGGCTGTCGTTTTCATAAACGGCGAATGGCCCCAGATTGGGCACGGCCGCGTCGCGCGAATAGGCGTTGTCACCATCGAAGGCCAGGTTGTCGACATAGAATTCATCGGTGGCCGCGTTATAGCTGATCGATTGGGCATAGCCATCACCGGGATTGCCGCCCGTCGAATCCTCGATCCGATAGATGCCCTGTGATTCAGATGGGTTGGTGGTTCCGGGCAGAAGGGCAAGGCTGACATTGGTATTGGTGTTGCCCGAGGGGCCGCTTGTCACCGGATTTGTGCCATCGCCGCCACTGCATGCGGCCAGCAGCCCGCCAAAAGCCAATACAAAGCCATACCGTTTCATGCACTGCCCGCCCGTTCCTGTTTGTGCCAAGAATCCGCTGGTGCAGGCAAAAGTCAATCTCTTGCAATCTGATCTGGGTCGCCCGTTGCTGAAAAGCCCGACAGGCGCAAGGCGATTTTACCGCATATCGTGGTTCCAAGGTGGCGAACCCATATATATAGTGATGGCCGACTCACCGCCCGTGCCAAGGAAATATAGAATGCCGATCACCGCAGAACAGCAGGCTGAAATAGACGCCCAGCGCGCCGCCCCCCAACCCACGTTGCGGGCCACCTCTGCCGGGATGGAGGCGCATCTTTACAAGGCGATACCCGTGCTGGACCACGGTTTCGTGCGCGTGATCGACTATATGGGGGACGATGCGGCGATCTGTCAGGCCGCAAGGGTATCCTATGGCAAGGGCACCAAATCGGTTTCCAATGACGAAGGGCTGATCCGTTATCTGATGCGCCATTGGCATTCGACCCCGTTCGAGATGTGCGAAATCAAGCTGCATGTGAAACTGCCGGTGTTCGTGGCGCGCCAATGGATCAGGCACCGCACCGCCAATGTGAACGAATATTCCGCCCGCTATTCGATCCTGGATCGCGAATTCTATATTCCCGCGCCCGAACATCTGGCCGCGCAATCGGTGGTGAACAATCAGGGGCGTGGCGATGCGCTGACAGGCCAAGAGGCGGCGCGCGTTCTGGATATTCTGAAAACAGATGCCAATCGCGCCTATGACCATTACGAAGCGATGATATCCGAGGATGGCCAGCAGGGGCTGGCGCGCGAACTGGCGCGGATGAATCTGCCGGCCAATATCTATACCCAATGGTATTGGAAGGTAGACCTGCACAATCTGTTCCATTTTCTGCGCCTGCGTGCCGATGCCCATGCCCAGTATGAAATCCGGGTTTATGCCGATGCGATCTGCAGTGTGGTGGCCGATTGGGTGCCCGCCGCCTATCGCGCCTTCGAAGATTACCGTTTGGGCGGGTTGACCCTGTCCGGCAAGGCCGTGGATTGCCTGCGCCGCATGCTGAAGGGCGAGACCGTGACCCAGGAGACATCGGGGATGAGCGCGCGCGAGTGGCGCGAGTTCAACGAGGCGCTGGAGGCCTGAGGCGACCCCATCATTTTCGACTAGAATGGGAAACAGTTCCGGCTATCGGCCGGAATTGTCGCGGCAATGTGCCGCCACAATTTCGCCACATTGACTCTTGGCCTGCCAGCCCCTTAACCTTTTGTTAATTAAAAAAACTTTTCGAGCAGCACAACATTTTGATGGGGGCTATATGCGTTACGCAACATATGCTGCCGCCTTGTGCGGCTCTTTGATTCTTGGCGGGGGTTCGGCATTGGCGGGGTCCGATACGGCGCCGGCGGTGTTCAACAGCACACCACCCCGGCCATATAAATCGGTCAATCTGTGCCCGAACAGAATGGTGCCGGTTCAGACGGCATCCGGTATTGCCTGCGGCGGTGAGCCAACGTTCAATTTCGTTCGGGTGGATGCCGTTCCGGCGGGCTATACCGGCCGGGTGTGGATCATCAGCGAATATGGTGGCGGTGGATATCAGGATCTGGGCTGGTAGGCCCAGAAAACAATCCACAGGCCGTCATATTGGTGTTACAATCGGACCAGTCCCACCGCGGAGGGTCCGACTATGCTGCGCATCCCTGTTCTGCTTCTGGTTCTGACCGCGCCAGCCATGGCCACGCCGATTGCCGATATAGTCTGCGCGCCGCGCGACGAGATGTCACAAAAACTGACGCGGCAATTCGGGGAAACGCGCATCGCCACCGGCATACGGGATATGGAACGGATATTGGAGGTCTGGACGTCAGAGCGCACAGGAGACTGGACGCTGGTCATGACCTATGCCAACGGGCAAAGCTGCATCGTCGCCATGGGCGAAGACTGGAGCCCGGCCATCCCCGTTTCCAAGGATGACCCGGCCTGAAACAACTTACAGCTTTTTCAGCTCGCCTGCAGATTGCCGCCCGTCACGGCCTTCGATCATCTCGAAAGATACTTTCTGATTGTCGGCCAGGCCGGTCAGACCTGCGCGTTCGACCGCAGAAATATGCACGAACACATCCTTGCCGCCGCCATCTGGCGCGATAAAGCCAAAGCCTTTGGTGGTGTTGAACCATTTTACGGTGCCGGTGGGCATTCCCGTATCTCCTCTTGCAGTTACCCGTCTGCGTCATTGCCACGGGCAGGTCACAGCCAGGGTCTTCCAAGTCTTCCGGCTGCCCAAAAAGGAGCGGTCGTCATAGAAACTCTGTCGTCACGCGCATAATTCTGGGGGCCGAATCGGGCGAAAATCAAGTCTGAACTCTCGCAACCGCAGGTTATGGCGGTATACTGCGCGCAAATCGGGGGGCGCTATGCGGCTATATGGGCTGAAAAACTGTGATACCTGCCGCAAGGCGGCCAAAGCACTGAACGGGCCGGAATTCATCGACGTGCGGGCCGACGGGCTGACGCCCGGCGATCTGCGCCGGTTCCTGGCGGCCTTTGGCGATGATCTGGTCAATCGTCGCTCAACCACATGGCGTGGGCTGGATGATGCACAGCGCGCCCAGGATCCGCTGGTGCTGTTGCAGGCGCATCCCAGCCTGATGAAGCGGCCCGTGATCGAGGCGGACGGACAGCTTTATCTGGGCTGGGGGTCTGATGTTCAGGCGGCGCTGCGGCGCTGAGCGCGCAACAGCCCATCCAGTGATATCGGCCCCGCGCCGCGAAGGACCAGCACGATCAGGATGGTGAACCAGAACAGCCGCTGATCCATGATCAGGCTGTCGGGAAACCGATCGAACCATGCCCCCAATGTTTCGGGGACATTGATGGCGCCATGCCCATAAAGATCGGTCAGGGTCTGCACCGCGACAAAACCGATCATGCCAAGCGCCGCCAGGCGCGTGGCCAGCCCCAGAACGATCAGCAGCGGCAGGATCAGTTCGGCCCATGTGCCCGCGATCACGACCAGTTTGTGAAAGATGCCAAGCTGGCCGATATCATAGCCCAGGCTCTCCATCACGCGCGGAAAGATCGTGGCATAGGCCCCCAGCGCCGGGGTAAAGATACCCGCCAGCCCGTCACCAAGTTTCAGAACCCCGGAATTCCAGAAATAGACCAGCAAGGTCGCCGCAAAGGTAAACCGCGCCAGCGTTGGCAGCAGCCACGGTTCGGCCAGCGTGACAAGGCGGTCAAACAGCCCGTTATGTAGTGAAATCAATCGGTTCATTCCTGTCCCTCCCGTTGCAAGCCGGTTATCGCGCCGCCTGCCAGCAACAGGCCGATCGCCCCCGGAATGTCGAAACTGTCATTTTCGGCCAACCCTTCATCGGCCGCCCTGCCCAAGGTGGCCCCGCCCATCAGTGCCCCGACAAAGGCCGCCGCGCCGTGCGAAAGGGTGCGTGGGGCCGGGTCAAATCCGGGTCGGGTAATCAGCACGTCTTCGGCCCGCATCTGCGGTTTCGGGGCATCGGGGTCATTATGGGCATGCCAGATCGCGGCGATGGGCCAGTCGGACCGGATCAGCCGCAGCGCGGGCGCCAGTGTGACCCGCATGTTCAACAGGTCTTGGGGCGGCATTCCCGCCAGCACGCCGGGGTCGATCGGGGTGGCATCGGCGGCGTGATAGCTTTCGCGCATCGCCTGTTCCAGTCTCGCGACATCGGGCAGATATCCCAGATGCGCGACCGGGGAAAACCCGGCCAGAAAATCCGGCATGTCAGCGCCATAAAGCATCAGGATCGGGCTGTTGGGCGGGTAGGCGCGCAAGAATACCCCCGCCATCGCCCGGAAAAACGCATCGCCCACCAGCGCGCGCACCACCGGAAAGGCCAGTTCCAGCGCATCCGACAGGCTGGCAGCCACGTTGTTGCGATAGACGTCGAACCGTTTGCCCGCCGGGCGGCCTTGGGGATCGGTCAGGCCGGGCGGCACGGCGGCTGTCGGGTCCAGCAACGCCCTGGTGAAAAAAACCTGATCGGTGCTCATGCCGTCACCCTGTCCAGCAGGGCGGCGGCGCGGCCAGCCTCGGCGGCCAGAACCGGCCAGTCGGGCACATCGGTATCCCATTCGATCAGCGTCGGACGGGCGCCGCCGCGCGAAATCGTATAGTCATACAGCGCCCAGACCGGATCGACGACCGGCGCGCTGTGGCTGTCGATCAACAATGGCACGCCGTCATCCGCGCTGTCGGCATGGTGCCCGCCCAGATGAATTTCGCCAACTGCATCCAGCGGGAAGGCGTTGATATAGGTATAGGGATCGGTTTGTTGATTGACCGCTGACACAAAAACATTGTTCACATCCAGCAAAAGGCCACAGCCGGTGCGCTGGGAAATTTCGGCCAGGAACTCTGTTTCGGACATATCGGTTTCAGCAAAGGCCAGATAGGTCGACGGATTTTCCAGCAGCATCCGGCGGCCAAGAATATCCTGCACCTGGTCGATATGGGTGCAAACCCGCGCCAATGTGGCGGCGGTATAGGGTAGGGGCAGCAGATCGTTCAGGTAATGCGTGTCATGCGTGGACCAGGCCAGATGTTCCGAAAAGCTGGCCGGTTGCAGCCAGCCGATCAGATGCTTCAGCCGCGCCAGATGGTCGCGATCCAACGGTGCCTCGCCGCCGATCGACAGGCCGACGCCATGGACCGAAATCGGAAAGCGTGTCGCCAGATCGCGCAGCATGGCCAGCGGGCGACCGCCGTCGCCCATGTAATTCTCGGCATGAATTTCCAGCCATGCCACAGGGCCGCAATCGGTGCGGATCGCATCGAAATGCTGGGGCTTGAAACCAATACCGGGACGGGTGGGCAGGCCAGGATGTAACTGACGGTCAAGCATGCGGAACCTCTTGCGGGAAAGCTTGCCCCCGGCGGTGGTGCCGGGGGCAAGGGGGCGGCTTATGCGGGCAGATCACGCTCCAGCGGGGTCAGCGAACCCATGCGGCCTTCGGGCAGGGACATGCTTTCGCAGGTGCCGGCCGGAACCATTTTCCAGGCATTGCCCTGATAATCGACCTTGGAGGTGCCAGCACATGTGGTGCCCGGTCCGGCCTGACATTCATTCTGGCCGGCCATCGAGACGCCATAGCATTTCTCGGTTTGCTGTGCGGCGGCCGGGGCGGCGAAATGGGCGGTAAAGGCGGCAGCCATTGCACCGGCGACAGCGAGTGTTTTTACGTTGTAAGACATGTGATTATCCCTTGGTTCAGTATCCAGTCGCCGCGTCTTGCGGCACCAACAGACCTAGCCGTGGGGCGTAATCAACTGCTACTCACATGGATGTGTTGCACGCGTGCGTTATAGGCTGAAATAATCCGGAAAAATGAATATCAATCGCGCCGCATTGCGGAAAACCACTGAAAACACAGAAGTTTTCAGTGGTTCTTTTGCCGGCTTTATCGTTGGTCGGGTGCCTTGGCATCTTCGATCAGCTGCGACGTGATCGCCTCCAATGTTACAACCTCAGTCTGCTTTTCACCCAGACGGCGCACGGTGACGGTGCGTTCTGCCACCTCGCGCTCGCCCACGGCCAGGATCACCGGCACCTTGCCGACCGAATGTTCGCGCACCTTGTAATTGATCTTTTCATTGCGGGTGTCCGCCTCGGCGCGGATGCCGGCGGCTTGCAGGGCGGTCACGACCTCGGCGACATAGTCATCGGCGCCCGACACGATCGAGGCGACCACGACCTGGCGCGGTGCCAGCCAGAACGGCAGCTTTCCGGCGTAGTTTTCGATCAGGATGCCGATGAACCGCTCAAAGCTGCCCAGCACGGCGCGGTGCAGCATCACCGGGCGGTGCTTTTCGCCATCCGGGCCGATATAATTCGCGCCCAGTCGTTCGGGCAGATTGAAATCGGCCTGGAACGTGCCACATTGCCATTCGCGTCCAATGGCGTCGGTCAGCTTGAAATCGAGTTTCGGCCCGTAAAACGCGCCTTCGCCGGGGTCGATAGTGTAATCGTTGCGCACCGACAGGATCGCCTTTTCCAGCGCGGATTCGGCCTTGTCCCAAACCTCGTCCGACCCGACGCGCACCTCGGGGCGGGTGGACAGCTTGATCTCGAACTTGGCGAAGCCGGTGTCGCGATAGATGTTCGACAAAAGGTCGATAAAGCGCGCGCATTCGTCTTCGATCTGGTCTTCGGTGCAGAAGATATGCGCGTCATCCTGGGTAAATCCGCGCACCCGCATCAGCCCGTGCAGGGCGCCGTGGGCCTCGTACCGGTGGCACGACCCGAATTCGGCCAGCCGCAGCGGCAGATCGCGATAGGATTTCAGGCCCTGGTTGAACACCTGAACATGGCAGGGGCAGTTCATCGGCTTCAGCGCATTGGTGCGCTTTTCATTGGCATGTTCTTCGTCGATTTCGGTGATGAACATGTTTTCGCGGTATTTGTCCCAGTGGCCAGAGGCCTCCCACAATTTCCGATCAACCACCTGCGGCGTCTTGATTTCCTTATATCCGGCGCGGGTCAACTGGCGGCGCATGTAATCTTCGAGCTGGCGATAGATCGTCCAGCCATTGGGATGCCAGAACACCATGCCGGGGGCTTCTTCCTGGAAATGAAACAGCTCCATCTCGCGGCCAAGCTTACGGTGGTCGCGCTTGGCGGCCTCTTCCAGCATGTGCAGATGCGCCTTGAGGTCATCGCGGTTGCGGAAGGCCACGCCGTAAATCCGTTGCAGCATCGGGCGCTTGCTGTCGCCGCGCCAATAGGCGCCCGCCACCGACATCAGCTTGAACGCATCAGAAGGCAATTGACCGGTGTTTTGCAGATGCGGGCCGCGACACAGATCCTGCCAATGGCCGTGCCAATACATGCGCAGCGGTTCATCGCCCGGAATGGCGTCGATCAGTTCGACTTTATAGGGTTCGTTATTGGCGCGATAGAATTCGACAGCGCGGGCGCGATCCCAGACCTCGGTCGTGACGGGGTCACGGCGGGCGATGATCTCTTTCATCACCGATTCAATCGCGCCCAGATCTTCGGGGGTGAAGGGGTCCGCCCGGTCGAAATCGTAATACCAGCCATTTTCGATCACCGGGCCGATGGTGACCTTTACATCGGGCCAAAGCTGCTGCACGGCGCGGGCCATGACATGGGCCAGATCGTGGCGGATCAGTTCCAGCGCCTGCGTTGTATCCTGCATGGTATGGATGGCGATGGCGGCATCGGCGGGGATCGGCCATTGCAGATCCCAGTGCTTGCCATCGACGCTGGCCGAGATCGCCTTTTTCGCCAGGGATGTGGAAATATCGGCGGCGACCTGCGCGGGGGTAATCCCGGCATCGTATTGGCGGGCATTGCCATCGGGGAAGGTCAGGGAGATCTGGACCATGTCGGCCTCCTCGTCTGTTTGGCGCCTACGGAACGCCCGGTTGCGGGTTATGTCTGGTTGAAATGCGGTTTTGGGGGCGATTTGTCAACGGCGCGCGGGTGGCGCCGTTGCAATGGATATTTAGGCCAAGAAGAAGATCAGCCAAGCTCTTGCAGACGGGCCAGCGCGGCGCGCAGCTTTTCGGCCTCGTCTTCCTTCAGCGCGGCCAGGTCGCGGGTTTCCTCGACCACCTCTTCGGGGGCGCTTTCGACGAATTTGGGGTTTTTCAACCGGCCTGTCAGACCGCCCAACTCTTTGGCCAGCTTGTCCAGCGTCTTTTGCAGGCGCGAGATTTCTTCGGCAACATCAATGACATCGGCCAGCGGCAGGGCGAAGGTGCCGCCCTCGACCGGGATGGTGATGCAGCCCTTGGGCAAGGCGTCGACCGGGGTCAGGCTTTCAATGCGCGCCAGACGCTTGATCAGGGTTTCATTGCGCGCCCAGGCGGCCTGGCCGGTGGCGTCGAGATCCAGTTGCAGCATGTGCAGATGCAGCCCGGCGGGCACATGGACCTGCGCGCGGGCCGAGCGGATGCCTTCGATCAGCGAAATCACCCAGTTCATTTCGCGGTCCGCGTCGGGATCGACCAGATCGGCGGCGGTATAATCGGGCCAATCGGCATGGATCAGCATCTTGGGGCGCTGCGCCAGACCGCCCCACAGTTCTTCGGTGATGAAGGGCATGATCGGGTGCAGCAGGATCAGGCATTGATCAATGACCCAGCGCATGGTGGCGGCGGTTTCGGCCTTGGTTTCGGTATCACCGTCCAGCAGCAGGGGTTTGGAAAATTCGACATACCAGTCGCAGACCTTGCCCCAGACGAATTTGTAAAGCGTATCGGCGGCGTCGTTGAAGCGGTAAGCGGTCAGGGCGGCGTCGACGTCTTGCCGGGTCTTTGCGACCTCGCCGATGATCCATTTGTTGACGGTCTGGCGGGCGTCGGGGCGCGCGCCGGTGGTGCCGTCATAGACGCCATTCATCTCGGCAAAGCGGGCGGCGTTCCACAGCTTGGTGCCGAAGTTGCGATAGCCGGCGATGCGGGCGGTGTCGAGTTTCAGCACCCCGCCAAGCCCCGCCATTGCCGCCGAGGAAAAGCGCAGCGCATCGGCGCCGTATTCGTCGATGATTTCCAGCGGGTCGATGACGTTGCCCAGGGATTTCGACATTTTCTTGCCCTTGGCGTCGCGCACCAGCCCATGCAGATAGACGGTGTGGAAGGGCACTTCGTTCACCACGGCAAGCTGCATCATCATCATCCGGGCGACCCAGAAGAACAGGATGTCCTGCCCGGTGACGAGGACATCGGTGGGGAAGTATTTCTTCAGCTCCTCGGTTTGCTCGGGCCAGCCGAGAGTGCCGATGGGCCAAAGGCCCGAGGAAAACCAGGTGTCGAGTACGTCGGGGTCGCGGATCAAGTCGACTGACGAAACGGCATCGCCGGAAGTGCCTATCCCATACATTCCGCCGCGCGACAGTTCATTGGAAGTGGCGTCGGTTCGGAGGAAGCCAATTTCAACGCTTTGCCCATAGTAGTCTTTAGCTAACGCAATCACATCTTCTTCGGAAGCTGCGCAGAAAAGCTTCTTCTGTCCAGAGCTTGTTGCGTTCCAATCTGCTACTTCTTCTTTTCCCGGCCCATACCAAACCGGAATCTGATGCCCCCACCACAACTGGCGGGAAATGCACCAGGGCTCGATATTTTCCAGCCAGTGGTAATAGGTCTTTTCGCCGCTTTCGGGGATGATCGTCACGGTGCCGTCGCGCACGGCGTCGATGGCGGGTTGCACGATCTTGGCAGTGTCGACGAACCACTGATCGGTCAGCATCGGCTCGATCACCACCTTTGACCGGTCCCCGAAGGGCTGCATGATCTTCTTGGCTTCGACAAAGGGAACCGGGCGGGTGATTTCTTCGCCGGTTTCTTTATCGGTGGTGGTTTCATCGACCATCACCGCCAGACCTTCGGCGGTGATCTGTTCCACCACCTTGTCGCGTGCCTCGAGCCGGTCCAGCCCGCGCAGATCGTCGGGGACCAGGTTGATGGTGTCCACCTCGGCCTCGGTCAGGGTCTTTTCGCCCTTGGCGACCGCCATCGCAATTTCGGCGGCCTGCGCATAGGGCGCGCCGTCGGTCCGCATCTGCGCGCGGGTGTCCATCAGCCGATAGCAGGGGATATTGCCGCGCTTGGCCACGGCATAGTCGTTGAAGTCATGCGCGCCGGTGATCTTGACCGCGCCAGAGCCGAAGGTGGGATCGGGGTATTCATCGGTGATGATCGGGATCAGGCGGCGATGTTCCCTGGGCCCCACGGGGATTTCGCACAGCTTGCCCACGATGGGGGCATAGCGGGTATCACCGGGGTGAACCGCGACCGCGCCGTCGCCCAGCATGGTTTCGGGGCGGGTGGTGGCGATGGAAATATAGTCGCGCACCTCGCGGAAGGTGACGTTCCCGTCCGCGTCCTTTTCGATGTATTCATAGGTGGCCCCGCCCGCCAGCGGGTATTTGAAATGCCACATATGGCCGTCAACCTCGGTATTCTCGACCTCGAGATCGGAAATGGCGGTTTCGAAATGCGGGTCCCAGTTGACCAGCCGTTTGCCGCGATAGATCAGCCCCTTGTTGTAAAGATCGACAAAGACCTTCACCACCGCATCGGGGAAGTTGCCCGACATGGTAAAGGCGTTGCGCGACCAGTCGCAGGTGGCACCAAGGCGCTTGAGCTGGTTGATGATCGTATCGCCCGACTGTTCCTTCCATTCCCAGACCTTTTCCAGGAATTTCTCGCGCCCCATCTCGCGGCGCGACTGGTTGCCGGCGCGGGCCAGTTCGCGTTCCACCACCATCTGGGTGGCGATGCCCGCGTGGTCCTGCCCGGGCTGCCACAGCGTGTCGAAGCCGCGCATCCGGTGCCAGCGGACCAGAATATCTTGTAGGGTGTTATTGAAGGCATGCCCCATATGTAGTGAACCGGTCACATTCGGGGGCGGGATCATGATGCAGAAGGTTTCGGGGCGCGAGGCATTGGCCCCGGCAGCAAAGGCGCCTGCCTGTTCCCAGGTCTGATACAGGCGCGGCTCGGCTTCGGTGGCGTCAAAAGTCTTTTCCATCGGCATCGGGTATTCCGTTCCACATAATTGCCGCTTTGCTGTAACGAATCGTGGCGCGCAGGCCAAGACCCCGCAGGATTCAGGGGGTTCATGGAACAGTTACAAACAATCTGCGCGATTGTTGTGCGGCCAGAAACACCTGTGCCATTCTTACGTCAAAATACCGCCATAATTGTATTGAGCCCTTTTCAATGCGCGAAGAACCGCGTATCTATTGAGGCATAGGAAATACCTGCTTTTGGAGTGTGAAATGAAAAAGTTTCTTGCAGTCGTTGCTGCTGCTGCAGCCCTCGCCTCGGCGGCGGATGCGTCAGTTGTAAGCGGCGTCGTTACCCAGGGTGGCAGCTTTGTCGAGCTGAACTCGGCCACTCCGATGACCATCGGTCTGGATAACTTCGACACCAACAACCTTTACGCGCTGAACGAACAGGCCGGTGTGACGCTTGCGTCTGATCTGGCTGTCGATGGCGGCGTGATCTCGGCCGGCACCCGTGTGTCCAGCCAATACGTATTTGTCGATCCGCTGGCCTATACCCGGGTCGTCGGTTCGGTGACATTCTCGAGCAAAATTCTGGGTGTGATCTCGACAACGCTGCCGCTGGGCGCGTCGGATTTCCTGGGTGCCCCGGCTGTTACTTATCTGGGTATTCTGGAGCGCGGACTGGAGCGTGTTGACAGCTATGCCGTTAATGGCAACACGCTGTCGGTCAATCTGTGGGCCAGCACCCCGGGCGATTACATCCGCGTAATCACCCTGTCGGCTGTTCCGCTGCCGGCTGCCGGCCTTCTGATGGTCGGTGCGCTTGGTGGTCTGGCTGCGATCCGTCGCCGCCGCAAGGCCGCCTGATATTAGGCTTCCAGCAGGTATACAGAAGGCCGGGCATTGCCCGGCCTTTTTGTTTTGCCCGGTCGGATCCTTCATCGCCGGAATATTGCCGCCAATTCACATGATCAGGTTTTCAGGGGCTGGACAGGGCGCGGTCATGCCTTAGTGTCGGTTTCGGAAAAGTGCGAAGGTCATCATGAACAAATTCGGAAACAGCCAGACAACCACCCGCTTTGAAGACAACCGCCTGCTGACGGGCCGGGGGCAATATATTGACGATACCGTGCCCGCAGGGGCGCTGTTCGGCTTCGTCTTTCGCTCGCCGGTGGCGCATGGGCAGATCACCACGCTGGATGTAGAGGCCGCGCGTGCAGCCCCCGGCGTGCATATGGTTCTGACGGCGCGGGATGCCTTGGACATGGGCGCGGAACTGAACATGCCCGGAACGCTGAACACCAATCGCGACGGCACCAAGGGCGCGGCGCCGATGCGCCCCTTCCTGGCTGTCGACCGTGTGCGCCATGTGGGCGAACCGATTGCCCTGATCGTGGCCGACACGCTGGCGCAGGCCAAGGACGCGGCCGAGCTGATCGAATTCGACTATGACGATCTGGATGTATCGCTGTCTTTGAACCCCGGTGGCCCGACAATTCACCCCGAGGCGCCGGGAAATGTCGCCTATGATTTTGCGCTGGGTGACGAAGAGGCCGTGAACGCGGCCTTTGCCCGCGCCGCGCACGTGGTCAAGGCCCGTATCGACGATCACCGGATCATCGTGAACGCGCTAGAACCGCGCGGCGCCTTTGCCGAATGGGATGGCAAGCGGCTGCATCTGTCATTCGGCGGGCAGGGGGTCTGGGCGATCAAGGCCGCCCTTGCGATGCACCTGAAAATGGACCCCGAAGATATCCGCGTGACCACGAATGACGTGGGTGGCGGTTTCGGAATGAAGGCCTCGCCCTATCCCGAATTTTTTTCGGTCGCGCTGGCGGCGCGCGCGCTGGGCCGCCCGGTGCGCTGGATGTCTGATCGGACCGAGGCGATGCTGAGCGATTACGGCGGGCGTGCGCTTGTGTCCGACGCGGCGCTGGCCTTTGACAAAGACTTTAAGATCATCGGCTATCGCGTTGAAAACCTGTCTGATCTTGGCGCGTATAATTCCGGCTACGGGCAGATGATCCAGTCTTATCTGTTCTCGATGGTGCTGACAGGCACCTATGACATTCAGGATGCATTCCTGGGGGTCAAAGGCGTTTATACCAATACCAATCCGACCAGCGCCTATCGCGGGGCTGGCCGCCCCGAGGCGATCTATACGCTGGAGCGGATGATGGACTATGCTGCGCGCCAGTTGGGCGTGTCGCCGTGGGAATTGCGCCGCAGGAATTTCATCGCGGGCGATGCCTTCCCGTATCGCACCGTTTCGGATCAACTGTATGATGTGGGTGATTTTCACCGCGTCGTGGCCACGCTGGAAAAGACAGCCGATGTCGAAGGGTTCGCCGCACGCAAGGCCGCATCGGCAGAACGCGGAAAATTGCGCGGAATCGGGCTGAGCTATTATGTGGAATCCATTCTGGGCGACCCCACCGAGGGGGCCAAGATCGAATTTCGTGACGATGGCGGTGTGAACCTTTATGTCGGCACCCAGTCGAACGGGCAGGGGCATGAAACCGTTTATGCGCAGTTCCTGTCCGATCGCACCGGGATACCGGTGGATCGGATCACGATCGTGCAGGGCGACAGCGACCGGATTGAACGCGGGGGCGGCACGGGCGGGTCGCGGTCTGTCACCACGCAGGCCAATACCACGCTGGTCACTGTGGAGCAGATGGTCGCGGCCTTTACCCCGTTTGTTGCCGAACAACTGGGGGTGACTCCAGAGGCGGTTTCATTCGACGAAGGCAGCTTCCGCGCGGATGGGTCCAACCAGACACCGTCCCTGCTGGAAGCCGCCGAAATGGCGCGCGCGCAAGACCGCGCCGATCTGTTGGTGCATCAGGCGCGCTATGCCTTGCCGGGCCGTTCCTATCCGAATGGCGGCCACGTGGCCGAGGTCGAGGTGGATCCGGAAACCGGTGAAACGCAGGTGGTGAAATATACCGTCACGGATGATTTCGGTAATCTGGTGCATCCGATGCTGGTCGAGGGTCAGGTTCATGGCGGTATCGCCCAGGGCATCGGCCAGGCGATCTGCGAACGCGCTGTGTTCGACGATGAAGGCCAGTTGCTGACCGCGACCTTCATGGATTACGCGATGCCGCGCGCCACCGATATGCCGCCGGTCATATTCACGACCGAACCGGTGCCATCGACGGCCAACCCACTGGGCATGAAAGGCTGCGGCGAGGCCGGTACCGTGGGGGCGCTGGCGGCGGTGGCCAATGCGGCGCTGGATGCGATGTGGGATGAAGGCGTGCGCGTGGCCGATATGCCGTTCACCCCAAGCCGGGTCTGGGCGATGCTGAACGAGGCGAAAGGTGGGGCTGACTGAACGGATATGGGGTTGGCTGCGGCGCAGACGACGCGCCGAAACCCGCCGGCGCGTTGTTACCCGCGATCCTATCACCCATGTCGTGATTTTGGACGGCACCATGTCGACCCTGGAAGAGGGCATGGAAACCCATGCCGGCCAGACCTATAAACTGCTTTGCGAATTGCCACCTCAGGCTGATGTATCAGTCTATTACGAGGCGGGCATTCAATGGCTGGACTGGCGCCACGCCCATCACGTGATCGTCGGGCGTGGCATCAACCGGCAGATTCGGCGCGCCTATGGTTATCTGGCGTCGCGCTATCATCCCGGCGACCGGATCGTGCTGATGGGCTTTTCGCGCGGGGCCTATGCCGCGCGCTCGCTGGCGGGGGTGATTGATATGGTGGGCCTGCTGCAGACCCGCCATGCGACCGAACGAAATGTGGTGCAGGCCTATCGTCACTATCAGGCCGGTGCCCACAGCGCGGCCTCGGCAGCGTTTTCAGCCGCCTTTTGCTATCCCCGCACCGAGATCGAGATGATCGGCCTGTGGGATACGGTCAAGGCGCTGGGGCTGCGATTGCCGTTGCTGTGGCGGCTGACCGAACCCAACCATGCCTTCCACAGCCATGATCTGAGCAGCAATGTGCGCCACGGATTTCATGCGCTGGCCCTGGATGAAACCCGCGTGGTCTTCGCACCGGTGATGTGGCACAGCCGCCCCGGCTGGCAGGGGCGGCTGGAACAGGTCTGGTTTCGCGGCACTCATGGTGATGTGGGCGGGCATATCCTTGGTTTCGATGCGGCGCGCCCGCTTGCGAATATTTCGCTGGTCTGGATGCTGGAGCGGCTGGAAAGCTGCAATGTGCCTTTGCCCACTGGCTGGCGCTCGCGCTTTCCCTGCGATGTAACCGCGCCGTCGGTGGGCACGATGCGTGGCTGGGGCAAGTTTTTTCTGCTGCGCCGCCGGCGCAAGGTCGGGCTGGATGCGTCTGAATCCTTGCACTCTTCGGTGCGTGGGCCTGATGGCGATGCGGGGCAGATCGACCCGCATCCCGATCTGGCGGGGCCCAGCCGGGCCTAGAACCGGCCCTTCACGATCAGACAGGTGGTCGATCCGGTGGCGTAAAGCCGCCCGTCATCGGCCCCGACGATCTGCCCGGTGGCCACGCCGGTGGACCGGCCCGCATGATCACAGATGCCGATCGCATCGACGCTGGTTCCGGCAGGAATGGCGCGGATGATATTGACCTTGTATTCCAGCGTGGTGAACCCGGTGCCGGCCGGCAGGCGCGACATCACCGCGCAACCCATGCAACTGTCCAGCAGCACACCATACCAGCCGCCATGAACCGCGCCCTTGGGGTTCATGTGATCAAACCCGGGCGCGCCCGAAAAAACGACGCGGCCTTCTTCGGCTGCGGTCAGACGATACCCCATGGGCGTGCAGATCGGCGCGGCGGGCAATTCACCGCGCAGGTTTGCCTGAAGATATTCCAGCCCGGTCAGGGCGCGGCGTTCCTCTTCCCCAAGCAGGTCTTCGACGCCTTTGGCGATGGGGCGATCAGTCATGGTTCAGGCCACCCTTTCAACGGATTTATCGACCTCGACGCCCAGGGCCTTGCACAGGGCCGTGGTCAGGTGTGGCTTGTTCAGCGTATAGAAATGCAGATCCTGAACGCCGCCAGCGATCAGGCGGGTGCACATGTCGGTGGCGAAATCCATGGCCTGTTCGGCCTCGCGCCCCTTGGCGATCGCATCATCAAAAGCCTGATCCAGCTTGGCCGGGATCAGCGCGCCGCAGCGAGTGGCAAATTTGCGCACGCCGGTCCAGCTTTCGATGGGCAGAATGCCGGGAATGATCGGCGCGGCGATGCCTTCGGCGGCGCAGGCGTCGCGGAACCGGAAAAACGCATCGGTATCGAAAAAGAACTGGGTGATCGCGGATGATGCACCCGCATCAATCTTGCGTTTCAGCCAGCGCACATCATCCCCCGGCGCGCGCGCTTCGGGATGGGGGTCGGGATAGGCGCCGACGCGAATCTTGAACTTGCCGGTTTCGGCCAGCGCGGCCACCAGCTCGACCGAATCCGCGAATCCGTCGGGATGGGGGGTAAAGCTGCCCTGGCCCTTGGGCGGGTCGCCGCGCAGGGCGACGATCTCGGTCACGCCGACATCGGCATAGCTGTGGGCGATATCCAGCGTTTCGGCCCGGCTGGCATCGACACAGGTCAGATGCGCGGCGACATTCAACCCGTAATTGGCGTGAATCGTGGCCACGGCGTCATGGGTCAGCTTGCGGGTGGTGCCGCCCGCGCCATAGGTCACCGACACGAATTCCGGACGCAGCGGCGCCAGCGCGCGCACGGTATCCCACAGCCGGAAACTGGCCTCTAACGACTGAGGTGGAAAGAATTCAAAGGAAACGCGCGGCGCGGGCATACTATCATCCGGTCTGATTTTTCTGACATGCCTTGTCGCATGGAATTAGATGTGAAACAAATTCATAATTCTCAACACCAATATGAAAATGGCGGCGATATGCACCTGGAACTTCGGCATCTGCGTACGATCCGGGCCATCCATCAGGCGGGCGGGCTGGCCCGCGCCGCCGATCAGCTGCACATGACGCAATCGGCGCTGTCGCATCAGGTCAAGGGGCTGGAAGATCAGGTCGGAATGGAGCTGTTCGTGCGCCGATCCAAGCCGCTGAAGCTGTCTGCGGCGGGGATGAAGCTGCTGCGGCTGGCCGAACGGGTGCTGCCCGAGGTGGCGGCGACCGAGGAAGAATTCCGGTCGTTGCATTCGGGTAAATCGGGGCGGTTGCATATCGCGATGGAATGCCATGCCTGTTTCGACTGGTTGCTGCCGGTGCTTGAGGAGTTTCGCAAATCCTGGGCCGAGGTTGATGTCGATATCCGCCCCGGCCTGTCCTTTGGCGCATTGCCCGCGCTGATACGCGAAGAGCTGGATCTGGTGATTTCATCCGATCCCGAAGACATCGACGGCGTGACCTTTACGCCGCTGTTTGACTATGCGCCGGTGTTCGTGGCCGCCGCAAACCATCCGCTGGCGGCCAAGCCGTTTGTCGACGCCGTGGATTTCGCCGACCAGACGCTGATCACCTATCCGATGGACCGCGCGCGCCTGGATGTGTTCAGCGAATTGCTGGCCCCCGCCAAGATCGAACCGCGTGCCGTCCGGCAGGTGGAACTGACGGCGGTGATCCTGATGCTGGTGGCGTCCGGGCGGGGCGTGGCCGTGCTGCCCGACTGGGTAGTGCGCGATGCGCGCCACAACAGCGATTTCATCACCCGCCCGCTGACCGCGCAGGGCATCACCCGGCGCATGTATGCCGCCACCCGCGACGAAGATGCCACCAAGCCCTTCATCGCGCATTTCATCCGCCTGGCACGAACCGAACCGGTGAAACTGCAACGCGCCTGACGGGGTTGCGATTTTTCGCAGAAAAATCGGGATTGACCCCGGCGGCCCGGTCTTGGCAACGGGGCCATCACGGCGTATACGCGCTGCCTGACCACAGGAGACCCCGATGCAAGGCAGTGCCAACCTTAACGTCATGATTGGCGCAGCCCGCAAGGCCGGGCGCAGCCTGGTCAAGGATTTCCGCGAGGTCGAGAACCTTCAGGTATCTTCCAAGGGCGCGGGCGATTTCGTCAGCCGCGCCGATATCGCCGCCGAAAAGATCATCCGCGACATGCTGATGGACGCACGCCCCACCTATGGCTGGCTGGGCGAGGAAAGCGAACCGGTTGCCGGGTCCGACCCCACCCGCCGCTGGATCGTCGATCCGCTGGATGGCACCACCAATTTCCTGCACGGCCTGCCGCATTGGGCGATTTCCATCGCGCTGGAACATAAGGGCGAAATCGTCGCCGGTGTGATTTTCGACGCCGCCAAGGACGAGATGTTCATCGCCGAAAAGGGGGCGGGGGCCTGGCTCAACGATACACGCCTGCGCGTATCAGGGCGCAAAACCATGATCGAATGTATCTTCGCCACGGGCGTGCCGTTTGGCGGGCGGCCCGATCTGCCCCATACCCTGCAGGATATGGCCCGGCTGATGCCACGCTGTGCCGGGGTGCGGCGCTGGGGATCAGCGGCGCTGGATATGGCCTATGTCGCCGCCGGCCGCTATGACGGATATTGGGAACGCGGGCTGAAACCGTGGGACATCGCCGCCGGCATCCTGATCGTGCGCGAGGCTGGTGGGTTTGTCAGCCCGATCCGCGAAGGCGCCAGCGTAATCGAGGATGGCGGTGTGATTGCCGCGAATTCCGGCATGCATGATGCCTTTGCGGCGGTCATTCGCAACAGCTGAACCTAGCGTCGCCGCGGAATCACCGGGATCGTCGTGCGCCGATACCGCGCATCTGGATGCGGCGGATGGCCATGGGTGCGGCCCCAATAGGCGGGCCCGCCCCTGCGCAGCCATGTCGGCAGCATCAGAACCAGCCCGATTACGAAGCCGCCCGCATGCGCCCAATAGGCCACGCCTCCGACATCGGCACTGCTGCCTGCGCCGCTGAACAGTTGCAGCGCGAACCACACGCCAAGCATCACCCAGGCCGGCAGCGGGAAAATCCGGAAGAATATGATGAAGATGAACAGCACATCGACCCGCGCCCTTGGGAACATCAGCAGATAGCCCCCCATGACCCCGGCAATCGCCCCCGATGCCCCCACCGTGGGGATCATCGAAAACGGGGCCGCCAGATATTGCGCCAGTCCCGCGCCGATGCCGCAGGCAAGATAAAAGCCCAAAAAAGGCAGGTGGCCCAGTTCGTCCTCCAGATTGTCGCCGAAGATCCACAAGAACAGCATGTTGCCGCCCAGATGCATCAGCCCCCCATGCAGGAACATCGAGGTGACCAGCCCATGCCACATCTGGCCCTGCGACAGGGCTGCCGGGATCAGCGCCCAGTTGCTGAAAAAGCTGCCAAGCTGGGCCTGGTCCGCGAAAAGCGGCCAATAGGACAGGAAGACCAGTATATTCGCCGCGATCAGCCCATAGGTGACATAGGGCCGGCGCAGCGATGGGTTATGGTCACGGATCGGAAACATGCGCCACGCTTGCCCACAATCACATTCGGGTCAAGTGACCAATGTCAGGCTTGACCAAACACAACCGGCATGGCTGCATAAACCCATGCAAAGCTGGATCGCATATGTCTTTTGTCCGATGCTGATCGCCACGGCGGCGCTGGCCGACACCGCCCCGCAACAGACATGCCCCGCTGCCTCCCCGATCGCAGAACAGGCTGGCCCGATCCTGCAGGCGCTGCGCAATGCCACCGACGAAGAAGCGGCACGCGCCCTGACCAACCAGATGTGGCAATTATGGACGCTGGCCCCCGATCCCCACGCGCAGGCGCTGCTGGATCGCGGGATGGAACGCCGCGCGGCCCATGATCTGGCGGCTGCGGCGCAGGCCATGGATGATCTGGTGGCCTATTGTCCCGATTATGCCGAAGGATATAACCAGCGCGCCTTTATCAGCTTTCTGCGCGGCGACTATGCCGCCGCCATCCCCGATCTGGAGCGTGCACTGGAACTTCGCCCTGACCACTTCGCCGCGCGGGCCGGGCTGGCGCTGAGCCTGATGAGCGCCGGTCGCAACGAGGCCGCACAGGGCATGCTGCGCAGCGCGCTGGCGCTGAACCCCTGGCTGCCCGAACGCAGATTGCTGCAGCCAGCCAGAGACAAGGATATCTGAGCCCCGGCATCGGTTCCCGCCGTCTGAAAAACGACGCCTGACCCGACAAGCGAATTGTCATCCCAGGCACCGCCCGCTAGGACATTACTCGGCCCCATGCGGGCCGAAGGCGCCGTGCGGGCGTGATGGAATGGTAGACATACCAGACTTAAAATCTGAGGGGCGTATGCCCGTGTGGGTTCGAGTCCCACCGCCCGCACCAACATAATCACATTCAAACAACATGTTGTCGATACGGCTGCCTTCGACTTTGCCAAAGGTCTGATCGAACGCGGATGAGTTCCCAACGGCGGAATTCTGTCGTCCGCTGCGGCTTGATCGAGCGGCAGATATGGACAGAGGCATGCTTTGCAAAGTTTGCGCCTTTCCCGACAGTGGACATTGGAACCATGCGCGGCCATTGGCCGGAATCCATCACGATATAACGAACGCTGCGGCCAATCTTGCAATAGACAGGGCCTTGGCGACGGGTGCACATGATTTCGAGACCCTGGACCGGAATACCTGTCAACACCGGCACCCAGCCGCGTCGAGATACTCCGGCACAACTTGCGGGCGGGAAAGCTGTGTTTCATACGGGCGGGGGCGTCACGAATGTCTTCCATAATCTCAAGCGCTGTCAGTAACTTGAGTTGATTATGGAAGACAGAGGACCGTCAGAAAACCATCAGTTGAAGCGGCTGGCCAAGCCAACATTGCTATCTGTTGCGGTTCTTGTCATGTTTCACATCGGAATGGGATTCCATCATTGGATTGCGCGATTCCGAAACTGGATAGATCGCACATACGCGGCGGTATAGGCCGGGCCATGTTTGAAAAAAGGGGGGAGTATATATGAAAGACGGTCGTTCCACATTGGGCGCATTGAACGGGATCAGGGTGGTCGATTTCGGCCAGTACCTTGCAGCGCCGATGGTCGCCATGTTTCTTGCCGATAATGGCGCCGATGTCATTCACATCGACCCTCCTGGCGGGCCGCGCTGGGATCATCCGGCGAATGCCGCGCTCTATCGTGGCAAGCGGTCTATCACGCTTGACCTGAAAACAGATGCCGGACGGGCCGAAGCGCGCCGACTGGTCGAAACCGCCGATATAGTGGTCGAAAACTTTCGCCCCGGCGTGATGGACAGGCTGAAGCTGGGCGCAGAAAGCTTTCTTGACGCCAATCCGCGCTTGATCTGGTGCGCCATGCCGGGCTTTGCATCCGATGACCCGCGCGCGGATATGCCAGCCTGGGAAGGCGTGGTCGCCTCGGCCGCGGGCCTTTATCCAAGCCCGAATTTCGCGGCGGGCGATCCGGTGTTTACCGCGTTGCCGCTGGCGTCAAACTATGGCGCCTTCGTCGCCGCGCACCGTATTGCGGCGGCGTTGCTGTCACGCGTTCAAAGCGGGCGCGGTCAGATCATCGAGGCGTCACTGTATGAGGCCTGTTTTCAGGGCATCGGCTTTTATGCCGAAATGCCCGCCTCGCGCGGCTTTGATGGCGCGCTTTTGGCGCGCGTTGCGCCAATCATGAAAATGCGCCGCGCGGCCGACGGCAACTATATTTACTTTGATTCACCTCTGCGCGGGCTACAGGCATTGCTGGACCGGTATCTGCCCGGTCGCAAACTGCTGAAAATGAGCGCGGCAGAACTGGCAGAGGTTTCGAAAGAGCTTGACGCGCTGATCCTGCAAAAACCCGGCATCGAATGGGAGCGGATCTGCCAGGAGGAAATCAAGGGTGCTTTCGGTCTGGTGCAAAGCCTGCCCGACTGGCTGTCGGACAAGCACGCCCTTGAAAGCGAGACCCTGGTCAAGGTTGACGATGCCGAATTCGGCCCCACTGTGCAGGCTGGCTATCCGGCGCTGCTGTCGCGCACCCGGCCAAGCGTGCGGTGGGGACGTGGAAAAAATGACCCTGCCCCGGGCACCAAAGTTGACTGGCTGGCACCGCCGCTGGCGGACCCGAAACTGGCCACGGGCGCCTTGGGCTTGCCGCTGGACGGGATCCGGGTTCTGGACTGTTCCAGCCTGTTGGCGGGCCCCACAACCGCGCGGGTTTTGGCGCAATATGGCGCCGAGGTGATCAAGATCGACCGCGTCGAGGTGGCGAACAGCGAATTCGATCCGCTGTCGGATGACGAGGTGGCCTTTATCGGCATGCGCACCGTCAGCGCCGGAAAGCGCATGATGTTCCTGGACCTGAAAAACCCCAAGGGGCAGGAAGTCCTGCATGCGCTGGCGAAGGATGCGGATATCGTCCACCATAACTTTACCCCGCCCGCAGCCGCAAAGCTGGGGCTGGCAAGCGAAACATTGCGCAAGTTCAATCCGTCGGTGATCGTGTCCACCATGTCCCTTCATTCGCGCGGAGGGTTCCGTGCCGAATATCGCGGGCATGACATGCTGGGCCAGATGGTTACCGGGATGGGCCACCGTGCAGGGGGCGATGGCGATCCGCAGGTTGTTTCGACCTATCTGAATGACAATGCCTCGGGCCATCTGCATGCATTCGGCGTCATGCTGGCCTTGCTGGACCGCTATCGCACCGGCGAAGGTCAGGATGTGAACAGCGCCCTGTCGCGCACGGCCACATTGCACCAGCTGCCGTTCATGGTTGGCTATGCTGGCCGGGTCTGGGATGAACCGGCTGGACCGGCGGCGCGCGGCTGGCACCTTTTCAACCGACTCTACCGCGCGTCGGATGCGTGGTTCTATATGTCGGCCAGACGTGCAGACGGCAGGCGGCTGCTTGAAAACTGCACGCTCTTTGACGGGGCGGCCTTGCCGGATGAGCGCGACCTTGAACCCTGGCTGGAGGCCAGGTTCGCAACGATACCGGCACAAGACTGTGTGGCGGCCCTGAATGAGGCTGGCATTGGTGCACAGCGGCACCATAGTCTGTCCGAGCTGGCGAATGACGCCTATGTGGCGCAACATGGCTATATCGCCGCGGTCGAACATCCGGGGATCGGGCGCGCCTTTGGCATTGGCCTAAAGGTATACGAGTCCTCTCAGCGGCCGGCGACTGTCCTTGCAGCGCGTCGCCCCGGCATGGACACTCTGGACGTGCTGTCCGAACATGGGTTCGAGCCCCGCATAGGAGAGCTGTTGCGCGAGAAAGTCGTTGCAATCGGCGAAGCGCCGATCCTGAACACCCCGCAGTCGAAAGATTTCTGGGGCAAGATCGATCTGGACAAGCCGACGCTTGTTGGCGGGCTGCAGCCGACAAAGCACATCGTTGAAAAGCTCAACCATGCGGCGCCGTTCGCTGTAGAACCGGTGGCGCGCAGAACCTGAAAAATCACCATGAACCGAAGCGATCAGTTGGTCAAAGACTGATCGCTTCGGTCTATCGCACTCACCCGGCCGAAAACATCATGGTGGATATTGCAACAGTGTTTGCTGTTTTCTGGCTATGAACTGATGGGTAAGGACAAGCCGCCCACGACGGCCTGCCGCAGCAGTACCAGGATCTGCTGGCCCGCGACGTTCCCGGGTCTCTCAACAAGGTGCTTGAGACTTATGAAGCCGCAGAGGTTGTCAATCTGGAAAACCTGAAAGCCGATGGGCTGACTGAAGTCAGATTTTCCGATGAGGTGTCCAAGAAGATCGTAGAGCTTGAAGCCGGGCCTGTATGGGGTGATGTGTCCCCTGAAAGCTGGACCGCCTGGAACTGGACTTTCCCGCTTGGATTTCTCGGCTGGGAGATGAGCGAAATCGCATGAAGGATAGGGATTGAAGCAAGCGCGAAAGGCGTTTGGCCTGAAGCAAGCAGAAGAGGGCAGCCCCCTCGCGTGGATCTGCCAGGCGACCTGTCTCAATTGGAAGAACAAGTACGGCGGTCTGCTGCCGGACGAGATGCGACGGCTGGTCAGCGGCGGTGCCTATGTTCGATCGTTCATTATTGCCAGTCCATGAAGAATGTCTGAAGAAGACCACAACCATCAGAAAAGGAACGCAGAAAACCCGTTTCTGCGAACCGTCTTGCCGCAAAAGATGTCACCCGGATGCGCGCGATCTGATCGACAAGAGCGCGATGCGCCGGATCATGTTATCACCGAAACACATAGCTGACAGGCATGCGCAGGTCGAAGGGGCCGGGGCCCATCGCCGCAGGCGGCGCGGGCAATCGGTCAAATCCGTCCACCAGCGCCAGGGCCGCGCTGTCCAGCACTGGCCATCCCGAGCTTTCCAGAATGCTTGCACCAAGGATGCTGCCGCGCTGGTCGAGCGTGAACGCCACCGTCACAGTGCCCGAAGCCCGCGCGGTTCGTGCGGCGCGGGGATAGGTCTTGGCTGCGGCAATCGCCAGCACCAGCTCTTTCTGCCAGGCGTTGATCCGGGCCGTGTCCTGCGCGGACAGTCCGATTTCCTCTTCGGTGGCGCCGGATTTGCGATCTTGCCCGGCGCTTGCCGCCGGGGCGGCGGCCCGGCTTTCGACTGCGCCCTGATCCACTGTTTCTTCCTGAATTTCGGTAGGGATCTGGGTGGCCTCGTGGTTTTCTTCATCCTCTTGTGTCGGGGTGGCGATACGAAAGCTCAGTTCCGGGTCATCGGGCTGATAGGGGGTCTGCGCCAGCAATGGTGTATCCGCGGCCTTGACCCGGGCGGTTTCTTCCGGGCTTTGAATGGCGGCCTGACTGTCATCGGCGGGCGGGCCCTCAGGCAGGTCGTTTTGCGGTGCGGCGGCAAGCATTTCGACCGGCGCCAGATCAATGAATTCGCGCCCTTGCAGGTTGGGCCTTTGGTGGTCCGGCTCGGGCAGGGGCCCATCGCCAATGCCGTAATTCGCCACGGCCAGATGTACCCCCAGGCTGAGCGCCACGCCCGCGATCAGGGCAGGGCCGCTAGCGGCGCCATAGCGATAGGCCAAAGTCATTCCAGCACCGCCTGTGCCGGACCCTTGTCAGGCTGATCATCCGCCAATCCCACCAGCCCGATCTTCAGATATCCGGCGCCGCGCATGGCATTCATGACCGCCATCATGTCGCCATAGGATACCGCGCGGTCGGCCGATATATAGATACGGGAATCGCGATCTATGCCGGTTACGATATCCAGTTCCATCGGCATGTCTGAAAGCGTGACCTCTTGCTCGCCAACCAGGATGTTCAGATCCTTTGTCACCGTGACGATGACCGGTTCCTGCGGGCGAGGCGCAGCCTGGGCAGAGGAAACCGGCAATTCGACCGGCACATCGACGGTCGACAATGGGGCTGCGACCATGAAGATGATCAAAAGCACCAGCATCACGTCGATAAAAGGCGTGATATTGATATCGGCATTCGCGGGCAGATCATCGTCGGCACCGGCAAGTTTGACAGCCATTGCGCGTTCCTATTCGGCAGCCAGGGGCAGGTGCTGGGGACGCTGGGCGTGGCGTTCCCGGTCCAGATCACGCGACGGGCACCGCAATACCAGCGCCGCGGCATCCCCCAAACGGGCACGATAGGCTGCGATCACGCGCGTGAGGTGATTGTACAGGATGACCGCCGGGATGGCCGCGACGAGCCCGATGGCCGTGGCCAGCAGGGCCTCGGCGATGCCGGGTGCGACGACCGACAAGTCGGTGGTGCCACTTTGCGCAATGCCGACAAAGGCATTCATGATGCCCCAGACCGTTCCGAAAAGCCCGATGAACGGTGCCGTGGCGCCAATGGTGCCGATCACGGTGGCACCCGATTGCATGGCGCGCCCTGCGCCGGCTTCGATCCGCGTCAACTCCAGCGCGCAGCGTTCCTTGATACCCTCGGCCGGAAGATCCCTGGCCAGGGATCTTTCGCCCTGCGCGGCGGCGATCATCCGCCCGATCGCACCCCGTGTGGCGTTTGCGCTGTCGAGCGTGCCGCCTGTGTCCAATGCCCCATAGCATCGCGCCAGGTTTCGGTTGGCCAGCGCAAGCTGGCCCAGCTTGGCAAACCAGATCGCCCAGGCCAGAATTGATGCGGCGAACAGGCCCAGCATGACAGACTTCACCACCCAGTCGGCGTCCATGAACATCGACAACGGCGTCAAGGCATCGCCTTGCGCTGCGGCTTCCATCCTGGCGGCCAGCCCGTTCAACCCAAGATCCCGGCTCCAGCCGATGATCGCCTCATTGCTTGATGCATCTGCCATCTCAGACCTCTGCCCATTGGCGGATCATGTTGTGATAGATCCCGGTCAGTCGCACGACGTCGGCCGCGTTGGTGCCCAATGTGCGGGTCAATGACTGGATCGACGAATCAAGATCAAACAGCAATTCGCGCCGGGCGGCGTCGCGCACCATTGATTGAACCCAGAAGAACGAGGCGATCCGCACCCCGCGCGTGATGGGGGTGACCTCGTGCAGGCTGGTGGCGGGATAGACGACGGCATGGCCTGCGGGCAGCTTGATGCTTTGCGCGCCATAATGGCCTTCGACGATCAATTCGCCGCCGTCATAATCTTCGGGTTCCGACAGGAACAGTGTGCAGGACACGTCCGTGCGGATCTGACGCCCTTCGCCGGGCACCACCCGTATTGCGTTGTCCACATGAATCCCGAAATCCTGTCCGCCTTCATAGCGGTTGAACAGCGGCGGCAGGATCTGCGCCGGAAGCGCGGCCGACATCCAGGTGGGGTGGGATGTCAGCGCGCGCACCAGACGCCCCTGCAATTCCGGCAGAACAGGTGAATCGAGCGGGATTTGCAGGTTGCGCTTTACTTGCGCCGATTGGGTGCCGGCGGTCTCGCGCCCGTCGCGCCATTCGGCCTGATCAAGGATCTCTCGGATCCCACGCAGTTCAGCGGTATCCAATATGTCGGGAATTGTGATCAGCATGGCGACCCTTTCGGTGGCTGTTGCGGGAATGGTCAGAAGGTAAAGCTGATCGAGGCCGATACGGACCGCCCCGGCGCGACATAGACAAACGGGCTGCCCGAGCGGTAGAGCGCATCGTAATAGGTCGTGTCGAACAGGTTATCGACGCGCAATGCAAGCAAGACATTGTCGACCAGTTCATGTTCGGTGAAGGCGTCAAAACGCCAATAGCCGGGCAGGGTATTGCCGTTGCTGGCGGCCATGGTCCCGCCCTTGATGCGCCCGCGCCATGTTGCCTGTCCGCCGATGCTCCAGCGGTCATTCATCTGATATTTGGCCAGAAGGTTGAACTGCTGATGGGCGATATTGGCCAGATCAAGCCCCAGATTGGCCGGATCGGAACTGGCAAGGATCCGGCTGTCCAGCACGCTGGCGCCGCCAAACAGGCTCAGCCGTTCGGTAAGATTGCCGGACAGGCCCAGCTCGATCCCGCGTATCGCGTATTTGCCGGTGGCGCTTGCCGTGGCCGTTGCGCCGCGGCCAGATGTCTCGATGGCATTGCGCTTGACCGTTTCGAACACCGCCGCCGACAGCAGCAGTTCGCCAAGCGTCCACTTGGTGCCCAGTTCAAACGCCAGGTTCTGTTCAGGCGGAAAGTTGACATTGGCCGAATCCAGGCCGCCATAGCTGCCGCCACCCGCATCCAGACTTTGCCCCATCGGGTCGGTCGATGTCGCGACAGAGGCATAGACCATGCCGTTTTCGCGCAACTTCCAAGTCAGCCCGACATTGCCGTTCACGAACGTATCCGACCGGCTGAGCACCGTCGTCGTCCCGCCCGATGCGCGGCTGCGTTGGATCTCATAGTGATCAAGCCGCAATCCCATGTTCAGGATCAGATCATCGCGCAGGGTCATCGTATCGTTCAGATAGAGCGACAACGAATTCACATCGGTTTCCGTCAGGTCCGGCGCCAGAACCGGCGCCTGCACGACGCAGCTGCCGATATCGGGATCATATATGGTCACCGTGCAGCTTTGCAGGCTGCCCACATCGGGCGCGGTGCCGCCGCCGACCTCGGTTGACAGGCCCTGATAGGATTGCTGGTCAACCCGTTCGGCCGTTGCATCAAGACCCAGAACCAGTTCGTGCCGAACGCGGCCCGACTGCGCATCAAAGGACAGCTCTGTCTGGCTGGACAGAATATCATTGGTCTGCTTGCGGTTCTTGGGTGAGGCCTGCAGCGTCCAGAGCGCAGGATCGGCCGCGGTGGTGTCGGGGCGTTCGGGGGCAGACACAACATAGTCATTGACCGAGCGCGCCGTGCGCAGCCTGGATGTCAGCAGCATTTGCGGTGTCAGCTGATATTCCGCCCCCAGCGTCAGAACTGACTGGGTCGCATCGTGAAAATCGCGCGCCGGATTGCCATAAAAGGTGCTGCGATCCAGCTTTGGCCGACCGGCAGCGGGTTCGGTAAAGGGAATGCCGTTCGTCGGATCCCACGGAACACCCCAGTCGGGAATGCCGCTGAATTCGGTATGCGATACATCCAGCGAAAACATCAGCCGGTCGCTTGCGTCATATTCGGCGGCCAGGGCGATACCGCTGCGGTCATCCTTGACGTTGTCGCGGCCGGCCACGCCCGATTTCTGTGCCATCAGGTTCAGCCGTGTCCGCAGGCTGTCGTTCCAGACATGGTTGATATCGAAGGTCTGCCGCCACAGATCCGCCGATCCGACGGTCGTCTTGGCGTTGATGAAATCCTCATGCTGCGGCGATTTCGACACGACATTGATCGCGCCCCCGGTGGTGCCGCGCCCGGCGATTGATCCTGTCGGGCCCTTGGTCACTTCGACCTGCTCGGCGTTGAAGGTTTCGCTGACACTGACGCCGGCATTGCGCTGGCCATCGACGAACATGTCGTTCGAGGCGCGGAAACCCCGGATAAAGAAGACATCCCCAAAGGCATTGCCCCCCTCGCCAGTTCCCAGCGTGATGCCCGGTGTCGTGCGCGCCAGTTCCCGGACAGATGTGGCGTTCTTGTCCTCAAGCGCCTGCTGGGTCACGGCGGTGACAGTGCGTGCAGTTTCGGCCAATGGTTGCGGCAGCAGGGAATTTCCTGATCTTTGCGCATTGTAAGGTGCTTCGGGATCGGCATAGGCGGACCGCCCGCCGGTGCCCGCCTTCGGCGTGGCCGTCTGCTGGGATTGGGCCGCGGGGTCGGGCTGCGCGGCGGCCGTTCGGGGCGCGACCGTCTGCGCCTGCCGTGGCGCCGTTGCGCCGGGGGCGGGTACGGGTTCGGAGGTTTCCACCTCGACCGTTGGCAGCAATATAACGCCGGTGTTGGCTGTATCCTGCGCTGCCACTGGCGCGGCCGCACTGATCGACGCCGCCGCAACCAGGGCAAATCGGCGTGAGCTGCTCGCAGGCATGTTTGCGCCCCGCAGGGAAACGGGGATCTTCGTACTGGACATAAGTAATCCTTTCAGGCCGCCAGAGCCTTCGCGCGTTTTCTAAGTTCTGGCTGGGGATTACCTTGCTTCGATACCGGAACTACTAAAGCCGACTAATACAGTCAAGAATGTTTTTGGCGATGGGCTCATTGATCTCGATAGCGACAATTGCATTGATGCCCCGTTCCGGATGCGCCGGCGCGGCGTCGAGCTGAAACTGCATCTGGGGGAGAGCCTCGCCGCAATTGATGCAAGCCCGATCGGCAATATCGCCAAAGCCCGCCACCGGCTGGCGATGATCACTGGCGGCAAGAGCTTTGGCGAGATCGCAGAGCGTGAGGGAACATTAAAGCGGCGTATGCAGGATGTGGTGGATCTCGCGCTGCTGGCCTCGGATATTCTTGACGCGATTGTGGCGGGCAAGCAGCCCGAGGGGCTGACATCGGGCTATTTGATCAAGACGGGCTTCCCCACGCTCTGGTCAGAGCAGCGCGTGGCGTTTGCAGCACTCTGATACGCAGGCACATACGCGTACCGCCGGAATCGTAAACAGAGGCTTGGGCCCGTATTAGGGCGCTTTTCGACCCCGCCATGTGTCCGCGAGGGAACTGCACCTCGCTAAACGCCCGAAAGCAAGCGACTATTGCGCGTGACCATGGACCGGCGGTGAAATCAGGAAGTGCTTGGCTGTGGAGCCAGTCCAGAGCGAGCCGGTCTCGCCAGAAATGCAGGCGAAATTCTAAGTAATACTTTGATAAATAAATATAATATATGTATTATTGTAGTTTTTCGGCCCTCCGGTGGCGCAAGGTGACCAACGTGCAGGGATGGAATTTGCCAAGAAACCCGACCATTTTGCCGGATGGGATTGTCGTCAAGGCGGACAGGAATGTCGTTTTGCCGGCTAGATCGGGCACGAAGGCAGACCGGAAGATGACAATGCCGGCTGAGATTGACCCTTGCTGGGTCCCGTGTGCTCACATGCCAGATCGGGGTGCCGCCAGGACGATGGAAGCAGCAAACTGCCGAGCAGCCGCCGCATTATGGGTCCTGTCTGGCGCTCGCGCTTGACGGACCGGTGATAAAGCGGGTCGATCCGCGCTTTTATACGGGCGATGATCAGACATAGTTTGCATCCCCCGGGTGGCGCAGGTCTTTGCAACGTGATGGCGTCTGCCGCCGTACGGTTCGTGACGAATTTTGCGCCGTCACCGGGCAATGTCCGGCGGCGGAAAAAGTAGTACATATACATAAAAACTTGCGCGATCCGCAGTGATGATTTATCCGAGGCAATGCCGTTCATCACCGGAGGGGGATTATGTCAGCCTTTGTAAACCGTCGCGATCTTGATTTTCTGCTGTATGAAATGCTTGAGATCGACAGCCTGACAGCCCATCCGCGCTATGCGCAGCATGACCGTACAACCTTTGACGCGCTGCTGGATTTAGCGCAGAATCTTGCCGAAAAACACTATTTGCCACTGGCGGCCAAGCTGGACGCGAACGAGCCGAAATTCAGGGATGGAAAGGTTGATATCATCCCCGAGGCGCGCGCGGCCATTCAGGCCTATGCCGACGCGGGCATGTTTGCCTGCGGTCTGGACGAAGATGCGGGCGGGCTGCAACTTCCCTATATCATCACCGCGCTGGCGAATGGCATGTTCAGCGGCGCCAATATCAGCCTGGCCAATTATTCTTTTCTGACCGCAGCCAATGCCAATCTGATCAGCACCTTTTGTTCCGACGATCAAAAACGGCGGTTCCTGCCCGCCATGCTGGATGGAAGGTGTTTCGGAACCATGTGCCTGTCCGAACCGCAGGCCGGTTCATCGCTGTCAGATATCACGACCCAGGCCGTGCCGCGCGGCGACGGGCGATATGACCTGAGCGGAAGCAAGATGTGGATATCGGGCGGCGATCACGAGCTTTCCGATAATATCCTGCATCTTGTTCTGGCAAAAATTCCCGGGGGTGCGCCGGGTGTAAAGGGAATTTCACTGTTTGTGGTGCCGCGCTACCGCGTGAACGAAGACGCCAGTCTGGGCGATTGGAACAACGTCACGCTGGCCGGCCTGAACCACAAGATGGGTCAGCGCGGCACCGTCAACTGTCTGCTCAATTTCGGTGAGGGTGGCGCGTGTATCGGTGAAATCGTGGGCGAGCCCGGCAAGGGCCTGTCCTATATGTTTCATATGATGAACGAGGCGCGCATTCTGGTGGGGCACGGGGCGGTTGTGCTGGGGCAGGCTGGGTATCTGCATTCACTGGAATATGCGCGTGAACGACCGCAGGGCCGGCACCCGCAGAACAAAGACCCGCTGTCGGCGCAGGTGCCGATTCTTGAACATGCCGATGTCAAGCGTATGCTTTTGGCACAAAAGGCCTGGGCCGAGGGCGGGCAGGCGCTGGTGGCGTTTGCCGCCTTGCTGGTGGATGGCCAAAAGGTGGCCAAGACCGAGGCTGAAAGGGCAGAACTGGGATTGCTGCTGGATCTGCTGACGCCCATCGTCAAAAGCTGGCCATCGGAATATTGTCTGGAAGCCAATAAATATGCCATTCAGGTTCTGGGGGGGTATGGATACACGCGCGACTATCCGGTTGAACGATATTATCGCGACAACAGGCTGAACCATATCCACGAAGGTGCCTATGGGATTCAGGGGATTGATCTGTTGGCCCGCAAGGTTCGGGCAAAGGATGGCGCGGCGGTTGATATTCTGCTTGGCCGTGTTCAGGCGACGATTGCGCAGGCCCGATCTGTGCCGGGGCTGTCGCGCGAGGCTGACGACCTGGAGGCCGCGATTGCCGCCCTTCGCAATACCACGCAGGTCGTGGCGGCCTGTGATGATCTTAATCTGGGGCTTGCCAATGCAACACTCTATCTGGACGCGTTTGGGCAAGTGGTTGTCGGGTGGCTGTGGCTGTGGCAGGCAACCATCGCGATGCGCCAACCGGAGGGCGCGGAACAGGGCGATGGGTTTTATGGTGGCAAGCTGGCCGCGTGTCGGTATTTCTTTCGGTATGAACTGCCCGGGGCGGTGCAGAAGTTCGCATTGGTTGCCGCGCTGGACGATACCTGCCTTGCGTTTCGGCCCTGACTGGGGCGCGCCCCTGCGGGGCAACGTTGTGCCGATATGACCCGCGGCATGCAGAATTTGCCGGTGCGCGGGCGCGCCGCGACGCAGGGCAGATCGCACGAAGCCCGACGTAATATCGTCGGCGCCGCAACAAAAGTAATTGCGGATCAGGGGCTTGCAAGGCTGACGCATCGATCTGTCGCGCAGGATGCGGGGGTATCCCTTGCCGCTACCACCTATTATTACAAAAGCAAATTCGACATTGTGGCCGATGTTTCGAACACAATTCTGGACAGCTATGTGGATTTGCTGACCAGGGCCGCAGATCGCGCCGGGGCCGTGCCGAAAGGTGCGCGGGATTTTCAGGATTTCATGGCGCGGTTGATCCGTAATTCGGCAGGCCGCCACAGGTCGGGCAATCTGGCCTGGATGGAAATCCTGCTGGATGCCGTCCGCCAACCACAGAATATGCAATTGGCGCGGCAATGGTCGTCCATGCTGGACAGGCTTTGGGCCAATATCGCAAAGGCACATGGTGAACATGACCCCGGCGCGACCGCGCGTTCGGGCATTGATCTGGCGATCGGCCTGTTGTTGATGGTGCTGGCGCTGGAGCTTGATCCAGACGATGTGGACGCGGTTTTGCAAGATGATGCCGACCCGTTCACGCGCTGGGCGCGACCCGACGCGCTGCCCGCACAGGGCAAGCCCAGCCCGCACCGTGCCACACCCAAGGCGCAGGCGACACGACAGCGCATTATCGACGAAACAATCGGCATTCTGCTGGAAGAGGGGCCCGGCGCTGTCAGCTATCGCCTGATCGCCAGGCGATCGGGTCTGACGCCTGCAGCACCTGCCTATTATTTTGACACGCCAGCGGCGCTGCTGCGTGAAGCCCAAATTGCGCTGTTTGCCAGTTCCAAGGAGCGCTATCGGCAGACCATCACCGGCAATGTGTTGAGCGCGCTGGATCTGGACCAACTTATAGACGTCACCGCCACGATCTTTATGCGCGAAGTGACCGAGTTCGGGCCGCAGAATATTGCAAGCTATGCGATCTGGCTGGAGGCATCCCGGTCACCCGCGCTGCGCGGGCAGGTCTGGACGGCCATCGCTGATCAGGCGCGCGCATGGCAGCGGGTATTTCAGATGCTTGATGCCGGGGCCGGGCCGCTGGACGGGCTGCTTGCACAGGCGCTTTTCATTGGAAAATTGATCCGGATTTTGGCCACAGGATCGAACACCGCCGACCTTGCGCAGGTCCGGCGCGAATTCGCGCGTGACCTTGCCGCGCTGGTCAATCGCACCTATTGGAAAAGTGGTACCAATAAACAAAAAAGTTGACTTGAGTCCGACACAGCAGGTATTGCAATGGGAAATTGCAGTGGATTCCGACGTGGTTCTGACGCCGGGGCGGCAAAGTGGGGGGATGGTATGAAGATTGACCTGAGCGGAAAGGTTGCCGTTGTCACCGGCGCGGGCGGCGGGCTTGGCCGACAGCACGCGTTGTTGCTGGCCCGGCGCGGGGCCAAAGTGGTTGTCAACGATCTGGGCGGCGCGGTTGACGGGCGCGGTGGGTCCGTTTCGGCGGCACAGGCCGTTGTTGCGGAAATCGAAGCCGCGGGCGGTATCGCGGTCGCCAATGGGGCATCGGTTACGGATTTCGAACAGGTGGCCGCGATGATGGCGGAAACGGAAAGCCGTTGGGGCAGTGTCGATATTCTGGTGGCCAATGCGGGCATCCTGCGCGACAGAACCTTCGCCAAGCTGGAGCTTGAAGATTTCAGGGCGGTTGTCGATGTGCACCTGATGGGATCCGTACATTGCGTCAAGGCGGTCTGGGACGGGATGCGCGCGCGTAATTATGGCCGCATTGTTTTCACGACGTCGTCGTCGGGGTTGTTCGGCAATTTCGGCCAGTCGAATTACGGGGCGGCCAAGGCCGCACTGGTTGGCCTTATGAATACGCTGGCGCTGGAAGGTGCCAAATATAACATCAAGGTAAATTGCCTGGCGCCAACCGCCGCCACGCGCATGATGGAAGGTGTTATCCCGCAGGATCAGCTGGATGCGCTTGATCCGTCGCTGGTCAGCCCCGCGGTTCTGGCGATGGTGTCGGACGGTGCGCCCTCGAAAACTGTCATTTGCGCGGGCGCGGGAAGTTTCGAAATTTCGCAGATCACGCTGACGCAGGGCGCCCATTTTGGTGCCGGTGACGATGTGGGTGAAAAAATTCTGGCGCATCTAGCGCAACTACAGGATGCGTCGGGGCAGTTCGTGCCGGGCGATGCCCTGTTCCAAAGCAAACATGAGCTGGCCAAGGCCGGGTTTAACATTGGCACAGAGGATATGTGAATGCGCGATGCAGTTATCGTTTCTACGGCCCGCACGCCGATCGGCAAGGCCTATCGCGGCGCCTTTAACGCAACACCGGCCCCCAGTCTTGCGGCCCATGCGATCCGCGCCGCCGTCGCGCGGGCCGGCATACAGCCAGATGAGATTGACGATTGCATCATCGGTGCCGCCTTGCCGCAGGGGTTTCAGCATACGATAGGCCGCACAGCGGCGATGCGGGCGGGGCTGCCTGTCACAGTGCCGGGTATGACGATGGACCGCCAGTGTTCATCGGGACTGATGGCCATTGCCACCGCCGCCAAACAGGTGATCGTCGATCGCATGGATGTCGTGCTGGCGGGGGGTGTGGAATCCATATCGCTGGTCCAGACCGACGGGCTGCGTGTGGATATGGACCCGGAACTGGTGGCGATGCATGACGACATGTTCATGCCCATGATCGACACCGCCGAAATCGTGGCCGCGCGCTATGGTATCAGCCGCGCGGCGCAGGACGAATATGCCCTGAAATCACAACAACGCACCGCCGCCGCCCAGGCTGGCGGACGGCTGCACGATGAGATTATTTCGGTTACCACGACCAAGACCGTCGTCGACAAGGCCACTGGTGCTGTGTCGCAGCAAGAGGTCACACTGGACACCGATGAAGGAAATCGCCCCGATACGAAACTGGACGGCCTGGCTGGGTTAAAGCCGGTGCGGGGCGAAAACAGCTTTATCACTGCGGGCAACGCCAGTCAGCTTTCGGATGGTGCCTCGGCCTGCGTGGTGATGGAGGCCAAGCTGGCCGAACAGCGGGGGCTGGCACCCCTTGGGCGTTATGTCGGTATGGCGGTTGCGGGGACCAAACCGGATGAAATGGGCATCGGTCCGGTTTTCGCGGTGCCGCAATTGCTGAAACGGTTCGGGCTGGGCATCGGCGATATCGGCCTGTGGGAGTTGAATGAGGCATTTGCCGTGCAGGTGATCTATTGCCGCGACAGGCTGGGCATTCCGGACGAATTGCTGAATGTTGACGGCGGCGCAATTTCCATTGGCCATCCCTATGGGATGTCGGGCGCGCGGATGGTTGGCCACGCGCTGATCGAAGGCAAGCGGCGCGGCGTCAAATATGTTGTCGTGACCATGTGCGTGGGCGGCGGAATGGGCGCGGCTGGCCTGTTCGAGGTGCTGTAATGGCGGGCAGGGGTCTGGATGCCGCGGGGCTGACGGCGCTGGTCGGTCAGAAACTGGGGGTGTCGTCGTGGTTCTTGCTGGATCAGGATACCGTGTCGCGTTTTGCCGATGCCACGCATGACTGGCAGTATATTCACACCGATCCCGAACGCGCGGTGCAAACGCCGTTCGGGGGCACCATCGCCCATGGGTTTTTGACGCTGTCGATGTTGTCATTTCTGCTGGACGATGCCGTCGGGCAGATCGAGGGCGCCGATATGTCGGTGAACTATGGTTTCAATTCGGTTCGGATGCTTTCGCCTGTGCAAACCGGCAAGCAAATCCGGGGGCATTTCGACCTGAAGGCATTAAGCAAACGTGGTGCGGATCAGGTTCAGCTTGTGCTTGGGGTCACCGTCGAAATCGAAGGCCAGGAAAAGCCCGCATTGGTCGCAGAGTGGCTGATATTGCTGTTCGTCTAGGCGTTCTGGCGGCACAAAATTGAGAGGACGCAGATGTTTGAGGATATAAAAGGTAAAACCGTGCTGATTACGGGTGCGTCAAGCGGGCTGGGGGCCAGCTTTGCGCGGGTGTTCGCGCGGTATGGTGCCCGTATCGCCATCGCCGCCCGGCGGGTTGATGCGTTGGAAAATCTGCGCACCGAACTGGCGCAGGCAGGGGCCGAGGTTGTGGCCATCAAGCTGGATGTGACGGATACCGATTCCATAGAGGCCGCCATCGCGTCGGTGCCGTGGGGCATCGACATTCTGGTGAACAATGCAGGTGTGGCCACGCTGGGCAATTCGCTGCGCGTATCGCCAGAAGATTGGGACAAGACCCTGAACACGAACCTGCGTGGCGCGTTTTTTGTGGCACAGACCGTCGCCAAACAGATGAAGGCCGACCGCCGCAAGGGGGCAATTGTCAATATTTCGTCGATAACCGCGTTGCGGGCGTCCCATGGTCTGGTGGCCTATTCTGCATCAAAGGCAGGACTGTCTCAGATGACCAAGATCATGGCGCTGGATCTGGCCCCTTTTGGCATTCGGGTGAATGCCCTGTGCCCCGGATATTTCGAAACCGAGATGTCAGGAGACTATTTCGAAACGGATGAGGGCAAGGCGATGATTGACCGCGTTCCGGTCAAGAAACTGGGTGTTCTGAGCCAGCTTGAAGGGCCGTTGCTGTTGCTGTGTTCGGATGCGGGCAGCCATATTGTCGGCATTGATCTACCGGTGGATGGTGGGCATCTTTTGTCGTCGTTATAGGCCCGCGGTTCAGCGCGGCGGTATCATCATACCGGCGCACCGTTTCCCCAATCGGCACCGTTAAGATGCGTCAGATATCCCGCTGTCAGCCCGCCATCGACCAGCAGGCTGGTTCCAGTGACATAGCCGGCCGCGTCTGACAGCAGAAATAACGCGGCCTTGGCCTGATCGCTGGCTGTGGACAGGCGCGCCATGGGAATGCGGTCCTCCATCACCTTTTCAATATGATCGGCCGCGATATTACCGCGCAGCAGCGGTGTATCAACGATGCCGGGGCACAGGGCATTCACCCGGATGCCAAAGCGGCCCCATTCGATGGCCAGCGATTTCACCAGCCCCAATATGCCGTATTTCGAAGCCGTATAATGCGTGCGGGCGGCATGGCCGCCAAACCCGTCGATCGATGAAATTATAATGATCGACCCTTTGCCACGCGGGATCATGCGTCGGCCGATCTCGCGCGATAAAAAAAATGATGCCGCCAAATTGACATCCATCACCGCCGCCCAATCGTCGGCTGTAAGATCGACCGCCGGGCGCGGACGGCTTATCCCCGCAGAATTCACGAAGCCATCGATTGGCCCCAGTTCGGTTTCAAACAGCGCGATCACGTCGCAAATGGCAGCCTCATCACGGACATCCAGGCAATGTCCCGCCACGGTCGCGCCGCCTGTGGCCAGTTCGGCCAGGGCAGTTTTCAGGTTGGCGGCATTGACGTCGATCAGCCCGACCTTGCAGCCCTGCTGAACCGCAAGGCCGGCAATCGCGCGGCCAATGCCGGATGCGCCGCCCGCAATGATTATCGCCGCGCCTTTCAGGCCATAATCAAGCATCGTTGATCCCCGCGCCGGCAGGCCAAAGGCGGCCGTTCAATTGAAGTCTCCGACTGAAACGCCGCCGCAGATATACAGTGTCTGGCCGGTGACAAAGCTTGCATCGGCCGAGGCCAGAAAACGATAGCCCGCAGCGATTTCCATCGGCTCACCACCGCGGCGCATCGGGGTTCGGTCGATCATATGGGTGCGGGCCTTTTCGGGCTGGGCCTGAAACATGCCGGTGTTGACGATCCCCGGCGCAATACAATTGACGGTGATGCCGTGACGCGCCAGTTCGACCGCCGCCGTGCGGGTCATCGCCTCGATGGCTCCCTTGGCCGCGCAATAGCTGGTCCCGGCGATCGAACCCAGCGCGGCGACCGAGCTGGTATTGATGATGCGTCCGAATTTCCGCTCGCGCATATGGGG